>VBFX01000187.1 GCA_005889395.1 Chloroflexota bacterium | reverse complement strand
TCCGAGATCCCGACGACAGGGATGCCATTTCGGGTCGCCAGCTGCTTGAAGTCGTCAGTGATCGGCGTCGAGGTCTGCGTGTTGTAGACGAGCACCTTGATCTGGCGGTGGGAGATCTGATCCTGGAACTCGGCCACGGTTTGTGCCGGTGGGTCCGTGCCTTCCGAGATCGCCTGCATGAATTCTGCCGGCGAGATCAGATTCACGCCCAGGGCTTGCGCCATGTACACGAAGATGCTTTCCGTTGAGCCCACCGGGACGCCATTAACGCTTGATCGGATGTGAGCGATCGCATCGTGGTACGGCTTCAGTGCCGCCTCGAACGCCTGGCGTTGCTGCGTGAAGTAGTCCGCATTCGCCGGATCGAGCGCACGATAGTCGGAGGTGACCGTGTCGGCGACCCTGTCAACCCAGTCCGGGTTGTACCAGAAATGCGGGTTGTCGCCGGCCTTCTTGTTGAGGAGCTCGGCGACGGTCACGACCTTTCGGCTCTGACTCGGATTGGCCGAGAGCAGCTTCTGTCCCCAGTCGTCGTAGCCGGCGCCATTCAAGATCACGTAGTCGGCGGTCGCAAAGGCGCGGGCATCCGTGGCGCTGCTCTCGTATTCATGCGGATCCGTGCTCGGGTTGGTCACGATGCTCGTCACGGCGACATGCGAGCCGCCGAGCTGCGCGGCGATGCTGCCCCAGAAGTTCTCCCCGGCGATCACCTGCAGCGTGCCCGACCGTGTGTCCGCCGGAGCGCCGCACGCGGCCAGCATGATAGACGTGGCGGCGAGCAGCGCTATGATAACCCGAGTCATTTGATACTGGGTATCATACTGGACGAAGAGCAGGCGTCACCGCGTGCATCGAGAGTGGCTTCGCAATACGGCCCCTTCACAGACGACCTGCGGTCGCCCTATGTTTGACGTAGCAACGGTTCGGTTCGGATTTCAGAAAAGGAGGTGCAGGGTGTACTTCGGTGGAGGCGGATTGCTGATCGTTCTCGGGATTATTGCGCTCGTACTCGGCTACACCTTGATCGGGATCATCCTGATCATCCTCGGTCTGTTCGCCGGCGGCTTCGGTTTTTACGGTAGCCGTCGAGCGCCATAAGTGGAGCGACCCCTTCACAACCCGGCGGCTGCCACGCGGTAGTCGCCGGGCTTTTGTTTTTAGCCCCCCTGGTCCAGGTTGCGCGGCGTGTAGCCAAGCACGCACGGAAGGCCATTCACGGTGAGCTGCGCATCGGTCACGGTGTAGGGGTTGAACGAACGGAAACGGCACACCGGCCAGCGGCCGGCCAGGGTTGCGGGCAGCGACTGGGTTCCCGGCAGGAAGTAGTTCTGACCGATCTGGCTGACGCCGGCGGCGACCGGATACCACTGGTCCGGCTGCGATGCGAGCGCTTGCGTCATGAACTGGTGCCAGATGGGGGCCGCCCCCACGATGCCGGTGGAGTTGTGCGCCAGCGGATGGTAATCGGGATTCCCCACCCAGACGGCCGTGGCCAGCGTGGGCGTAAAGCCGACCGTCCAGTTGTCGCGGAAGTCCTGCGTCGTTCCGGTCTTGGCGCCGACGTGCCGGCCGGGTAGGGTCAGGTCGCCGCCGCAACCAAACGACATACAACGGTTGCGGTCGTCCGACATGATCGAATCGATGATGAACGCCACCTGCGGGCTGATGGCCTGGAACTGGTTCTTGTTGGGGTCGTAGTTGAAGACGGTCTTTCCGAGTCCGTCCTGGATGTGCAACACCGGCGCCGGACGGTGACGGACGCCCATGGTCGCCAGCGTCGACGCGCCCGTGACCATGTCCAGCGGTGAGACGCCATACCCGCCTAGCGTCAGGCTGATGCCGTAGTGGCTGTCATCCTGGTTGAGGCTGGTGACGCCCATCCGGCGCGCCGTGTCGAGCACCGCGGGAATTCCGGTCGTGAGCTCGACCTTGATCGCCGGGATGTTGAGCGAGTTACCCATCGCCATCTTTAGCGGCAGCGTGCCGTGATATCGCTTGTCGTAGTTGATAGGGGCATAGGGCTTAAGGCCGTCTTTGCCGCCGCCCAGCGGGAAGATCATCGGCTGGTCCGAGATGGGGCTGAGCATGTTCAAGCGGCCGCTTTCGATCGCGGCGGTGTAGGTGAACATCTTGAAGGAGGATCCCGGCTGGCGGGTGTCGGTGGTCGCCATGTTGATCTGGCCGCCCGGGCGGTAGTAGTTGTCGCCGCCCACCATCGCCAGCACTTCGCCGGACTTTGGATCCATGGCGACCAGCGCGCCATCGTGGAAGTCGTAGTAGTTTCCGAACCGGTCGATCTGGTTCTTGACCACCGACTCCGCCAGGTGCTGCACGTTCAGATCGAGACTCGTGTAGACGCGGTAGCCCTTGCGGTCGCTGGGGCGGATGTGGAACTGCTTGTCCAGCACCTGCAGCACGTAGTCGACGAAGTGCGGCGCCTGCAGCTGGTTGGTCGGGTAGAAGAACTGCAGCTTCTCGTTCTCCGCCGCCAACGCCTGCGCGGGTGTAATCATTTTCTGGGCCACCATCGCGTCGAGGACTTCTGCCTGGCGCGCCTTTGCCCGCGTCGGGTTGATCAGCGGGCTGTTTTGTGTCGGCGCCTGCGGCAACCCGGCGAGCATGGCGGCCTGGCCCAGGGTCAGGTCGTGCGCTGTGGTGTGGAAGAATCCGCGCGCCGCCGCCTCGGCGCCATAGCTCTGCGCGCCGTAATAAATGGTGTTGAGATACA
>VBFX01000186.1 GCA_005889395.1 Chloroflexota bacterium | reverse complement strand
CCCGAGGATGGCCACCTCGACCCCTTCTACCTGGTGGTGGGAAACGTGGAATCAGCGCGGCGCCGGGGCGCCCGAGTGATGACCCACACCGAAGTCGTCGGTTTCCTTCGCGACGGGGATCGCCTGACCGGTGTGCGCATCCGCGATTCGAAGACGAACGAGGAAGCATCGATCGCCTGCCAGTCGGTGGTCAACGCCACCGGCGCCTGGTCCGGGCTGGTGGCGCGCCTGCTCGGGGTGGAGGTCAAGGTGGTGCCGGTCAAGGGAACCATGGTCGTGCTCTCCCGGCGGCTGGCGCACGCGGCGATCAATCGCTGTCACAAGCCGGGCGACGGCGACATCGTCGTTCCGGGGCTGAGCGTATCGATTCTCGGGACCACCTCGGCGAAGGTACCGCACCCGGAAACCCTCCCCATCGAATGGGATGAAGTGCGGCGCATGATCGAAGAGGGTGCCATGATGCTGGACGGCGTCACGACCGCACGCGCCATGCGCGCCTACGCCGGCGTGCGGCCTTTGTACGACCTTGGGGCGGAAGCGGAAGGCCGCGAGATGAGCCGCAACTTCGCCGTCATCGACCACCAGGAGCGCGACGGCATTAAGGGCTTCACCTCGATCGTTGGCGGCAAGGTGACGACCTATCGGTTGATGGCGGAACGAGTCGTCGACATTGCCGCCCGCCACCTTGGTGTGAGGACACCGTGTACCACGGCCGAGGTGCCCCTCAACGATCGGGAGGAAGCCCTCGACCAGTTGCGACACCGTCCGTCGGTGCTCGGCGTCCCCAAACCACACGGTGACCAGCCGCCGCTGCAGCCTTTGCTCTGCGAGTGCGAGCTGGTGCGACCGCAAGACGTCGCGCCCTGGCTCAAGGACCCCGCGGTACGCGACCTCGAGGACGTCCGCCGCCGGACCCGCTCCGGGATGGGCCCATGCCAGGCCGCCATCTGCTCCTACCGACTGGCGGCGCGGCTGGTCAGCGACCGCGGCCTCGATGGTGCAAGCGCGACCCGGGCGATGGCGGACTTCCTCGAGACGCGCTGGCGTGGAGTTCGCCACGTGTTCTGGGCCCAGCCGCTCCCTCCCCCTGTCGTGGCAGAGCCTGCCACGGTCGCGGGCCACCGATGAAGACCGATGTCGCCGTGATCGGCACCGGGCTTTCGGCGCTGGCCGCCGCGCGAACGATCCAACAGTCGGGGCGCCAGGTGGTCCTCGTATGGCCCGGCCTCTCCTCGCTCTACTTTCTGTTTGCCACGGTCGACGTTATCGGCTACCCGACGGCGACCTCCACCGAACCCGTGGCGGACCCGGCCGAGGCGGTGGCGCGGCTGATCACCCGCGAACCGACCCATCCCTATGCGCGCGCCGGAATCGACGCCGTCCATGCCAGTACTCGGCTGATGCTCGAGTGGTTCAAGGAGGCCGGCCTCGCCTGGGAAGGCGCGCTCAACCGCAACTTCCTGCTGCCGACCGCCACCGGCACGCCCAAGCCATGCTGCCTCGCTCCCGCGAGCATGACCGCCGGCGACCTGAGCCGGCCGGAACCGATCGTCCTCTGCGGATTCACCGGCTACCGGGATTTCGCGCCTGAGCTCGCCGCGTCCAACCTCGAACGCCAGTGGGGCGCCGCCGCTGTGTCGGCGGTTCGCGTGACGGCGCCGGGGTACGGCCCCGACCGCCTTTTCACCTCGGTCGACCTGGCCCGTAGCTTCGAGGACGCCACCTTCCGGGATGCCGTTGCCGCTGAGCTGCGCGAGCGCGTCGGCGACGGTGTCCGCATCGGTGTGCCCGGCGTGCTGGGGCTGACCAGGCCCAACGAGACCTTTGCGGCGTTTCAGCGGGCAGTGGGCCATCCGATCTTCGAGATCCCAACCGTCCCACCGTCCGTCATCGCGCCTCGGCTCTTCGACCGGCTCCGCAAGCACTTGCAAGAGGCCGGCATCGAGATCATCTGGGCGGCGCCGGGGCACGCCGCGGAGGTCACGGATGGACGCTGCCGTAGCATCCTCCTCAAAGCAGCGGGCCACGAGCTTCCCGTCGAAGCCGCCGCCTACGTCGTGGCCCTGGAGGACTGGGTCGACGGAGCGTTCCGCGCCGGCGTGCACACCGTGCGCGATCCCTTTTTCCACCAGCCGATCGCGTGGAACAAGGTCCCGACGGATCGCACCGCGGAGTCGTTGTTTTCCACGCAACCGTTTGAGCAGGTCGGCTACGCGCTCACCGATCGCCTCCAGCCGGCGGACGAAAACGGCAAGCCGCTGGCGCGAAATGTGTTTTGCGCCGGGGGCGCGATGGCGGGATACGATCCAACGGGGACCAAGTCGCGCGGCGGGATGGCGATCGCCACCGGATACCGCGCAGCGCAGGAGGCGCTGGCCGCATGATCACCGAGGAGTTCGAGCCGACGACGGACACCGTCGAAGAAGAAGCCTCCGTCGAGGCTTGCACCAAGTGCACCGCCTGCAACACCGTCTGTCCGGTTGCGCGCTCGACCGATATCTTTCGCGGTCCCAAGGCCCTCGGCCCGGACATGGAACGGTTTCGCTCGCCGCAGGAGGCGGCCGTCACCCCGGGCCTCGACCTCTGCTCCGGGTGCAAGCTCTGCGAGGTGACCTGTCCATCACAGGTCAGCATCCAGGAGTACATCCGGCGTGCCCAGAACCAGGGGGCCCGCGAGAAGGGCCGCAGCCTTCGGGACTGGGTGCTGGGGCGAACGAGACTGCTCGGAAAGCTGGGCAGCATGACCGCGCCGCTCGCGAACTTCGGGAATCGCAACCCGCTCTTCCGCGTGCTGATGGAGCGCTTCGTGGGGATCCACCGTCGACGCCCCCTGCCAAAGTACCAGTGGCTGACCTTCGAGCGATGGTTCAAGCGCCACCCGCGACCCGTCAATTCACGACGGAAAGTCGCGTACTTCTACGGCTGCTGGGTCAATTACAACGACCGGCGCCTGGGCGAGCGGGCGGTCGCCATTCTCGAGCGCAATGGGATCGAGGTCGTCGTCCCGCATCAGCAGTGTTGCGGCATCCCCGCCGTGGTCAACTCCAACATGGACCTGGCCCGCCGCTACGGCCGGCAGAACGTCAGGCATCTGACTCCGCTTGCAGAGGAGATGGACATCGTGGCCAGCTCGACCTCCTGCGGGTTGATGTTGAAGCACGATTACGGCCATCTGCTCGACATCCCCGGATCGGAGCGCCTCGGGGCGAAAACCTACGACATCATGGAATACCTCTGGATGCTCCACGAGGCGGGTGAGCTGGACACGGACTTTCAGACGGTTCCCATGCGCCTGCTGTATCACGCGCCCTGCCACCTGAAGTCCCACGGCATCGGCTACCCGGCGATGCGGTTGCTGCGGCTGATCCCCGGCGTCCACCTCGAGGAGGTCGACGAAGGATGCTGCGGCATCTCGGGGACGTTCGGCGTCAAGGTCGAGAAATACGACCTCTCCATGAAGATCGGCAGCCGCCTCTTCGAAGCGGTCAAGGCCGCCGGTAGTGACTACGTGCTCGCCGACTGCGAGACCTGTCGCATGCAGGTCGAACACGGCGCCGGCGCGACCTCCGCCCACCCGCTCGAGATTCTCGCGAAGGCCTATGGGCACGGTTAGCATGGTGCTCGTCTCGCATAGCCTCCGGCTTGCCGAGGGTGTCCGCGAACTCGCCGCCCAGATGACCCAAGGCAAGGTGAAGATCGCGGTCGCCGGCGGGACCGCGGATGGACGGCTTGGAACCGATGCCACCGCGATCCTGGGCGCCATCGAAGGCGTGCGGGGGCCGGAGGGAGTGCTGATTTTGGTCGACCTGGGCAGCGCTGTGCTGAGCACACAGGTTGCCATGGAGCAGCTCTCCAGCAGTGGCGGTCGCGTGCTCCTCAGTAACGCGCCCTTTGTCGAAGGCGCCGTGATCGCTGCCGTCGAAGCGTCGATCGACAGCGATCTCGACGGGGTGGCCGCCGCCGCGCTGGGCGCTCGAGAGATGGAGAAGGTGACCTAGGGATGGCCGTCACGTCGGAGCGGGTAACCCGCCGCCGCACCGAGTTTGCCCGCCAGCGGGGGAATTTTCCATTGCCGATCGCGATCGAAGACGTGCCGCTGCCGGATGGCGGTCGTCTCGGTGAGGACGAGTTCGTCGTCCGCACCGCGAAGGATTGGGGTACGTCAGTTAAGCCCCTCATCCTCACGACCCAACGACTGATCTGCCCGAGCGACCCCGGCGGCAGGGCCGCCATCATCCCGCTGACCGACGTGCGAAGCGTCACGCTGCGCAAGCATGCGATCGGCTTTTCGACCATCGTCATCGAAACGGGCGACCAGGGGCAGGCGTCGTTTCCGGCCCATATCAATGGCCCCTTGATGAAGGCGAACATTGGGGCGATGGTCGAGTTCGCGCAGCGAGCCGCACCGACGCCGTCGGTCGTCAACCCGCCCTCGCCAGGCGGCGACCGCTACGAGCAACTCCGACGGATCGGCGAGTTGCGGCAGTCCGGCGTGCTCTCGGAAGCCGAGTTCGAGAAGGAAAAGGCACGGATACTCGAGCAACCGTAGTTTCCGGAATGGAGCTGCGCCCGCTCGGCTCTACCCGGCTGATGGAAGTGTGGCCGCTCTCGAGCGCCGATCCCATGAGGTCCTGAGCTCCGCCAATGACGCCGGCATCCGCTACTTCGACGCCGCCCGCTCCTACGGCTTTGCGGAGCGCTTCCTGGCGTCGTGGCTTCGCGAGCGCGGCCTCCCGAAGGCCATCACCGTGGGATCGAAGTGGGGCTACGCCTACGTCGGTGACTGGCAGGTCGACGCCCGCGTCCATGAGGTCAAGGATCACTCGCTCGCCGCGCTGCGACGTCAGATCGCGGAGAGCCGTGCACTGCTCGGCGAGTACCTCGACCTCTATCAGATCCATTCGGCGACGCTCGAGAGCGGCGTGCTCGACGATCACGCCGTTCTGACCGAGCTCAACGCCCTACGGGCGAGCGGGCTCACCATTGGCGTGTCGGTTAGTGGCCCGCGGCAGGCCGCGGTGATCCGCCACGCCCTCGCGGTCAACGTCGATGGAGTCAATCCCTTCCAGTCGGTGCAGGCGACATGGAATCTTCTCGAACCGTCCGCCGGGCCGGCGCTCGCCGAGGCGCATCAGGCCGGCTGGGGCGTGATCATCAAGGAGGCGCTCGCGAACGGCCGGCTCGCGGACCGCGACCAGGAAGCCATCGCCGCCGCGCTCGCCAACTCCTGGGTGGACGTTGTCCTCTCCGGTGCCGTCACGCAAGCGCAGGTGCAAAGCAATGTCGAGGCCCTCGCCATGCCGCTGCTACCGGATGAGCTCGCTGCGCTCTCGAAGCTGGCCGAGCCGCCCGATCGGTACTGGAAAGAACGCAGCCGGCTGGCCTGGCGCTAGCCCACCATGGGGCTGATTTTTGCCCGATCAATTGCGATCGGAGTTCAGCAATTGACAATGATGACGCCACTGGTGTTACAAGAACCTCGCGAACACTATCCGAGGGGAGGCGTGAGTGACCGGACCGCTTGGATCGGCGAACCGGGAAATCCGGGAGGCGGATCGTCGCGACCAGCTGCGCCGGCGGGCCCGGCTCGCCGAGCCGCGGCGGCTGACGGATGATCTCCTCCACCATTTGGAGGAATTGAACCTCGACGGCGTCGGCACCGTGCCCGACGGCTATGAAGGAGCCCTGGCGCAGTTGCGGGAGCAGCTGGAAGGACTGGCTCGAGTGCGGCCGCGGCTGATCGAGCGGCTTCAGCCCGGGACGCGTACGGCCGACTTGATCGATATTGTCTTCATCATCCAGGAGATCATCGCTCCGCCGCGTCTTCCCTCGGGTAGCGTCGCCGTCGAGGACACCGACACCGCCTAAAGATCGCCACGCGGACGCTAGGATAAGCGCCGTGAAAGCGCATACGTGGCTCGTACTCCCGATTTCGCTGCTGATCGTCGCCGGTTGTAGCAATAGCGCCGGCGGACCCGCCAAGCCGCCGACGGCGCAGGAGATCCTCGCCAAACCCGATACCGCGAACGTCAGGGATGGTCACTTCACGCTCGTGGCCCACATCGTCAGCGGCAGCGTCACCTTCGACGCCACCGGTGACGGGATCGTCATCGTCAAACCCCAGCAGGCATCCCGCTTCACGATGCAGACGACGATCGCCGGCCAACCCCTCAAGTTCGAGGAGATCATCATCGGGGGGAAGGAATACGATCTGTCGCCCGACAACCCGCGCTGGACCGTCAAGGCGAGCACGAACTCGTCGAACCCGAGCTCCTTCAAAGGGACCGAGGCCGTCTACCTGGGCGAGGCGACGCTCTCCCAAGGAAAGGCGTGGCACGTGAAAGCCAAGGACGATGGCGGCAACCCGTTCGAGGCCTGGGTACGGGAATCGGACGGCTATCCGCTAAAGTACGCGAGCACGATGCAGGGATCCACCTTCACGGCGACGTTCGATCGCTTCAACACGGGGCAGACGGTGAGCGCCCCACCGGCATCGGACATTCAGCAATAGTGATCGCGAGACTGATTCGAGTCGCGATGGCGGTGGCGGCCGTCGGCCTGCTGGCCGCCTGCGGCGGACCCGGTGCGCCGCTCGGACCCCCGAGCGCCAAGGACATCCTGTCGAAACCGCTTCATGCCAACCTCAACGACGCGCATTTCATCGTAGCCGGCAAGTTCGTCAGCTCGACGCCAGGCGGCGTCGCGGTGGACGTCCACGGCGATGGGGTATTGGTCTACAAGAACTCTGGGGCCGGGCGGTTCAAATTCGAGACCACGGTGGCCGGGCAGAAGGTCAGCTACCAGGACATTTCCGTCAACGGAGTTGACTACACACTGGTCGTGCCCGGGAACGGCAAGTGGACCGCGAAGACGACTACTTCCGGCCTCGGTCGTGACAGCTTTACCGGCGCCTCGGATTTCGCCTATGTCGGAGAGGAAAATCTGTCGAGCGGTAAATCCTGGCACGCGAAGGCCAAGGACAAGGACGGCAACCAGTTTGACGGCTGGATTCGCGAAAGCGACGGCTACCCGGTCAAATACGAGATCACCCAGCAGGGCAATGCGCTGAACCTCAGCTTTGACAAGTACAACACGGGCGAGTCGATCACGGCACCCCCGGCCTCCCAGGTGGTGCAGGGTTAAGCCGCCACTGCGCCGCTTGCTGCTTGTCGTCGGGGTCGCCGCGCTCGCGGCGGGATGCGGCGTGCCCACGCCGGCGGCCCCTACCGCAAATGAGGTCCTGGCCAAGCCGCAGCAATCAGATCTCAAGGATGCGCATTTCACTGTCACCGGCAAGATCACGGATAACGGCACGACCGTCGATCTAGTCGGGGACGGCGCGCTGGCCTATAAACCCAAGCTGGCCGGCCGCTTCAAGTTCACGACGAACGTCGGTGGGCAGGAAGTGACCATCCAGGAAATCTCGCTCGACGGCACGAATTACGGGCTGACCCCTGCATCCCCCAAGTGGATGGCGAACGCGACGGCGAAGGATAAGGACGGCAACGCCTTCGATGCCTACGTCCGCGAGAAGGACGGTTACCCGATCAAGTACGTCGAAACCCAGACCGGCGGCCAGAACATCACCCTGACCTTCGACAAGTACAACACTGGTGAGACGATCACGGCCCCTCCGGCCGACCAGGTTCAGCAAGGCTAGCCCTTTAAGCTAGCCCCATGGAGGCATTCGCCCGGACGGGCGAAGCGATTCGCGCGACCAACAGCAAGCTGGAGAAGACGCGGTTGCTTGGTGAGTACTTCGCCAGCCTCGACGAGGAGGCCCTGCCGCTGGCGGCCGTCTTCTTCGCGGCCCGGCCGTTCGCCGACCGCGACCAGCGGAAATTGACCCTGGGGTACGCCGTCATCCGCAACGCAGTCTGCGAGCTCGCCCAGGTGGATGAAGAAGCGCTTGGTGAGTCGTACATGCGCCACAGCGATGTCGGTGACGTTATTGAAGAAGTCCTTCAGGGCCATACCCATCCGCAGCCGACGTTGCTGCCTGAGGTGCACCGGACCTTCGTGCGCATCTACGAACAGCGCACCGTCAAGAAGAAGACCGAGGCCCTCCGTGAGCTGCTCGACCGGCTCACGCCGCGCGAGGCAAAGTACATCGGCAAGATTCTCACCGGCGACCTCCGTATCGGGCTTCGAGCCGGCCTCGTCGAGGAAGGAATCGCGAAGGCCTTTGGCGCACCTTTGGCCGACGTGTCTTGGGCGTCGATGCTCACCGGTGACCTCGGCGAGGTTGCCGTTCTGGCCCGCCGTGGCGGGCTACGCTCGGCGCAGCTGCGCCTGATGCACCCGCTGCAGTTCATGCTGGCCTCGCCGGAAGAGGATGCGGCGGCCATCATGCGGCGGGTCGGTGGCGAGGCCTGGGTGGAGGACAAATACGACGGGATCCGTGGGCAGCTGCATAAAGAGGGTGACCGGGTCGTCCTCTACTCGCGCGATCTCAACGAGGTAACCGCCGCCTTTCCCGAAGTGGTGGTCGCTGCCGGAGCGGTGCCGCATGACGTCCTGTTGGACGGTGAGCTGCTCGCGTACAAGGATGGTGTCGTGCTCCCCTTCTTCGAACTCCAGCACCGGCTTGGTCGCAAGGTCGTCAGCGCACAGTTGCTCGCCGAGGTCCCGGTCATCTTCGTCGCCTTCGATGTGCTCTACCTCGACGGCCGCAATCTGCTGACCGAGCCACTGCGTGAGCGCCGCCGGCTGCTCGAGGCGCTCGACCTCCCTTCCCCCTTCATGCTCGCGTACCTGATCCGCGCCCTCGACGACACCGAACTGGACCGGATCTTTGACGGAGCTCGGCAACGCAACAACGAGGGCCTGATG
>VBFX01000185.1 GCA_005889395.1 Chloroflexota bacterium | reverse complement strand
CCAACGGCTTGCGAGAGGACCTCCGCTGGCTCGGCTCCGGACTCGGCAGCGTCCGTGACCGTCAGGTCATGGCGCAACGGGTCCGCTCACGGAGCAGCGCCCTGGCCGAGGACGACGCTCCGACGCTGGCCGATCTCGCAGCCGAGCTCCAGGCGGAGAGTGAGGAGGCACGCGGCCGTCTGGTGCTCGACATGCGCTCGGACCGCTACATCGACCTGGTCGAGCGGCTGGTCGAGGCCTCGCGCGCCCCGGCCCTGACCGCCGACGCCCAGCCGCGCGCCGAGCTCGTGCTAGCGGGGTTGGCCCGGCGCGACTGGAGGCAGTTGCGCAAGGGCGTCGCCGCACTTCCGGACCAGCCGGCCGATGCGGAGTTGCACCGCATCCGGATCCTGGCCAAGCGGGTCCGTTACGCGGCCGAGGCCGCCGAGCCGATTGCTGGAAAAATCGCCGCCCGCACGGCCGATGCCGCGGCCGCACTGCAGGATGTCCTCGGCGACCACCAGGACAGCGTGACCGCACAGCAATGGTTGCGCGAGGCTGGCAAGGGCGCGCGCGCCTTCGTGGCGGGTGAGCTCACCGCCCTCGAGCGCGCGGTGGCCGCACGTGACCGTGACGCGTGGCACAATGCCTGGAAAAAACTTGAGCGCAAGCGGCTCAGAAGGTGGATGATATAGGCAGAGCCGCGCTGACCAAGCCATCGTCGCAGCAACACATTGCACAAGGGGTGTCCATGGCGGCAAAAATCTTGAGCGTCGACGAGGCCAAGCTGGTGAGGGCCGCGGGAGGCGTCGTCCGCCGGAACGGGTCACGCGGCGCGATGCGGGTGGCCATCGTCCATCGCCCCGGATACGACGACTGGTCGTTCCCAAAGGGCAAGGTGGACCGCGGTGAGACCCTCGAGGAGACGGCGCTCCGGGAGGTCGAGGAAGAAACCGGACTTCGTTGCAAGCTCGTGGCGCCGCTCGGCTGTACCGCGTATACGGACCACAAGGGTCGAGACAAAGTTGCCTGTTACTGGCTGATGGACGTCGCCGGCGGCCGCTTCCGAGCCGGAACCGAAGTCGACGAAGTTCGCTGGGTCACGGTTGACGAGGCCGTCGAGCTACTCAGTTACCGTCGCGATCGCGCCCTGTTGCGTTCCCTCGACCTCGAAGCCACGGGATAGCGCCCGTTCTTGATGGGCGTCGCATACGTGGTTCGCCACGCCAAGGCGGGCGACCGATCCGATTGGAGCGGAGACGATCGCGAGCGGCCACTGACGAAGTCAGGCCAGCGCCAGGCGGAGGCACTGGCCGCCATGCTCGAAGGGGAGCCGATCGACAAGATCCTGTCGAGTGGCTATCTCCGCTGCATGCAAACGGTTGAGCCGCTGGGCGCCCGTCGCCAGCTCACGGTCGAGCCCGTCAGGGAATTGCAAGAAGGTGCCGGCGGTGCGAGCGTGCTGCAGCTGGTCCAGAAGTTTCGCGGGCGCAACGTCGTCCTCTGCACCCACGGGGACGTGATGGAAGAACTGCTCGAAGGCCTGATCGCCCGGGGGCTCGTTGCGCGAGCCCGCGCGAACATGGAGAAAGGATCGACCTGGGTGCTGGATGAGACGGGTGGCAAAATCACCGGCGCGCGATATCTCGCTGCGCCGTGATCCCACGCGGCTATCCGCGCAATCCTGCCGTGTTGAGGATGGCGTAAACCACCCAGGCAATCAGGGCAGCCGCTGGGATTGTCACTATCCAGGCCAGCACAATGTTGGCCCCGACGCCCCATCGCAACGCCGAAAGCCGTTGCGAAGCGCCAGCCCCCATCACGGAGCCTGTCACCACGTGCGTGGTCGATACGGGAAGCCCAAATTGGGTCGCGAACTGGATCACGGCGGCCCCGGTCAGCTGTGCCGCAAAGCCGGTGGCAGGGTCCAGCTTGTAGATGCGCCAGCCGAGCGTCCTGATGATGCGCCAGCCACCGGCGTAGGTGCCAAAAGCGATCGCCGAGGCGGACAGCAGAACGACCCAAACCGGAACCTGGAAGCTCTGGAGATGACCTGTGGCCAGCAACGCTAGGGTGATGACGGCCATCGTTTTCTGCGCATCGTTGGCTCCATGGGAATAGGAAACGAGCGCCGCCGTGAGAATCTGAAGATTGCGAAAGGTGCGATTCAAAGGAACGGGGCGTGCGCGATGGAGCAGCACCAGCAAGACCGTCATGACGATCGCGGCCAGAATGAACCCGGCCGGCGGTGAGATTACCAGGGATAGCACGGTTTTCCAGAACTCGGAAGCCCGGACCCCACTCAGCCCGTGCGCGGCCGCAATGGCCGCACCGCTCAACGCGCCCACCAAAGCGTGGGTTGAGCTGCTCGGGAGTCCCAGGTACCAGGTGATGAGGTTCCAGGCGATCGCGCCAATCAGGGCCGCGATGATGACAACGAGGCCCGCCTTGAAGGCGACGATCTTGGCGATGGTATTCGACACCTTGGCTTGGAAGAAGACCACCGTGATCACCGCGCCCGCCAGGTTGAGCACCGCCGAAATTAGAACCGCCATCCTGGGTGATACCGCGCGCGTTGACACCGACGTGGCAATGGCGTTGGCGGTGTCGTGAAAACCGTTGGTGAAGTCAAAGGCGACGGCAATCAGGATCGTGGCTATGAGTAAGAGCTGATCAGGCATTCTTGATCGAGGTCGCTTCCAGGACGTTGGCCACGTGTTCGCACTGGTCCATCGTCGTCTCGAGCAAGTCGTAAAGATCCTTCCATTTGACGAGGTCGCTGGGGCTGGCGCCGTCAGTGAAGAGTTCGGCAAGCGCCTCGCGTGTGACCCGGTCCCCCTGGTTCTCCAGGCTGTGGATCGCAAGCCGGTGTGGGCCCAGATTCTTGAAACCCTCCAGGTTGGCCACGGCATCCTGAACTTCCTTGCCGGCCTTGGCCAGCAACTCCCCCATGCGACGGGCGGATTGGGTGATCTCCGTCACCCGGTAAAGGTCGATCTTGTCGGAGACCTCTTCGGCGAGATCGACCACCTCGTCCAGCGACGACGCGAGTGAATAGATATCTTCGCGTTCGAACGGCGTCACAAACGTTTGGTTGATCAGGCTGTAGATCTCGTGCGTCACGTCGTCGCACTCGTGTTCGAGCTCGCGGAGGCGCGGATGCCTCGTCTGGCCCTCCAGCAAACCGTTGCGGAGCTGCTCGAGAGACTCGTTGACCAGCTCTCCCTGCTTCTTGAACAGGGCATAGAACCGCCGCTCCTGGGGTACCAGGCTCAACCGCATGATGCACCTCCGCTACCGTGAACGTCCCCTGACAACCTTAAAGGAAGCACGCGGGACGCCAATTGTTAACCAGCCCCCCAGGCGAACGTTTACCTTCGCGGCGCAAGCTACGGACACCGCGAAGAAATTCCCCGCCGCTCCCGGGCTCTCCCCCTGCCGGAGCGGCTTTTTCGTCCATTGAGCACGGTTCGATCGTCTGCTAGATTCGGCCGAGATGGCGCGGTTCTGGCGACGGCGTCCGGTACCTGATGGTGGCGGGTCCCCCCATAAGACGGCTCCCGAGGCGCCGATCGATGCCCCCCGGGCACGCCCGATGCTCGCTGAGATCATCGAGCACGTTGAAGAGGGTGCCCTCCTGTTGATCGGGATCGAGGTCCGGTGGCTCAACGCGGCGGCACGGCTGCTGTTCCCTGACGTCGAGCATCCAGTTGGCCGTCCGCTGGTTGAGGTCGTCAGAGACCATCGGATCGACGGGCTGGCAGG
>VBFX01000184.1 GCA_005889395.1 Chloroflexota bacterium | reverse complement strand
CGCACCGGTGAGTCGAATCGCCCATTCGAGCGAGCGCTGGGCGAGGGCACCTTGGTCCGTGGCGAACATGACGATATCGCGCGTGGCTTGTTGGAATTTTTCTTCCTCCGATTGCCGCCAGGTTCGCCGGAGCCAGGCTGGTGGGACGAATCCCGCGTAGAGCAAGGGAATGATCGCGAAGATCGACAGGGCGAGCCCCAGCCGAATGCCCGAGGTCGCGGTAAGAAAGCTCGCAAAGACGGCGGCCAGGAGAATAGCGACGATCCCGATGTATCCGAGGCTGAGGGCACGCATCCTGGCCCGTTGCACCACGGTCCGCCGGCGGGCGGCGAACCAGAGTCGGATGCTCGGCTCGCCCACGCACCCGCTCCACACCACGATGAAGGCGGCGGCCGCAATCAGTTGGACGGCCGGCGGGGCGGTGCGCCCGAAGATGGCCTGGACCCCGATTTCGAGCGCGCCGGTCGCCGTGACGATGGCGATCACCGCGCGGAGAGTGCGGCGCTTGAGAGGAATGACGGCGTGCCTGAACAACAGCAGGGCAAGGCCCGAGGTGAGGAAGATGATGACGGTCGCGTATGTACTGGCGGCGGTGAAGGACGGGCCCAAGGCCCGCCCGACCTGGCCCAGCACGGAGACAGCGGCCAGCGAGCCGATCGCCAGGGCCAGGTACATCCGGCTCCGGTCCCGGCTAACGAGCCAGTCGCGGGCGGTCAGCACTGCGATCAGGGCGAAGGCCGCCGAGGTGACGTACTGGCTGACAGTAAGGAAACCGGTCTCGGTCACAGTCACTAGAACCGGCGCGCCGGCAACTAATTGCGAAGACCGACCCGAGGAGGCCGAACCCGTCCTACACGAGCTCCGCCGGGGAGTGAGCCATCCCTCAGCGTGCTCTCATGCAGCCGCGAGATGATGGAGATGAGTGGGGAAGCGGCTGGCGACCGTCATCGCCTCTTTTCTGTTCGCCGTCCTCGTGCCGGCGGCGGCCTTCCCGACGCGCGTCATCGATCCCGCGCCGCCGCCGCTGAACCCGCCGCTGGTCGGGTTCTCCTTCAGTCCGGAGGCGCTGCCCGTCGGTGTGATCCCCGAGGAAGCCCTGGCCCGATTGTTGGTCGCGCTTCAGCCGGACGTGGTGCGGCTGCCGGTGTACTGGGGTGCCGTCGCGCCGACTGAGCCCACGTTGGACTACGCCGCAGTCGATCGGCTGATCGAGGCGATCGAGGCGCATAACGTCGTCAAGGGTTCGCGCCATACCGAGGTGGTGCTGGTCGTCGGGGCCCGCAACCTCGTGACTCCCGAGGTGCACGTGCCGGATTGGCTCGACACCCGCGACGTGCGGCGACTCGAAACGCTGCTCAAAGCCCCCAGCTATCGCCGCTACCTCGAATCCACGTTTCGCCGCTACGCGTCGCTGCCCGTGCTGCGGGCCTGGCAGGTGGAAAACGAGCCCCTCGACAACGCCATCGTTGATCAGCTGACCAACGGGGCCCTGCCGGCATCGATGATCCGCTCGGAGGTGGACCTGCTTCGATCGATCGACCTGGTGCACGAGGTCGTCGTGACGAGCTTCAATTCCTCGCACGTCACCCTCGACATCAGGGGGACGAGCCCGCTGGCATGGCTCTATGCCCACTTGCCGGGGGCCAAGCCGGCGGGACACCCGGCCCAGGTCATGACGATGGGGGACACCCTGGGTCTCGACCTCTATGTGGTAACCAAGTCCACGCCGCTCGACCTCATCACGGCAAGCACTCGCATCGCGTGGAAGGAGGACACTCTCGACTACTGGCACGCCCAGGCTGAAAGCCACGGCCGGGCGCTGTGGATCACCGAGATGCAAGCGACGCCCTGGACCGGCACCACCGGCTTCACAACCGACGACCTGATCGCCAGTGCCCTCGCCTACCGGGGTCACGGCGTGAGCGCGTACCTCCTGTGGGGCGTGGAGAACTGGCTGGACGCGCCAGATTGGATGCAGGCCGGGATCGAATCGATCGGGTTGTTGCGCGCCCCTGACCGCGTGCCCAGCTCTTAAGTGTTTCTCACGGCTAATTCAGGATCGTTTTACATTCGTGTGGGATGATTTCTGACATCGGCGATATGCGATTCGTCCGTCGCCTCGCGCCCCTATTCGCCGCGCTGCTCCTGGCGACGGCGTGTCAGCCCGTGGCGTCGGGCGGTAAGGCGACCTCATCGCCGACGCCGGCGGCGCCCCCCAAGCACGTGTTCGTGATCGTGCTCGAGAACACGCCCTACCAGCTCGCTCTCCGGCAGCGCTACATCGCCGGCCTGGCCAGGCAATACGCGGTCGCCACCAACTACTCGGAGATCTCGAACCCGAGCCTTCCCAACTACCTGGCGATGACGTCAGGCTCGACCTGGGGGATACGCGACGACGAGTTCCACACGCTGCCGGCGACCGGGCTCGGTCAGCAACTCAGTGCGGCGGGGATCTCGTGGAAGGCGTACACGGAGGGCTTTACCGGCGACTGCTTCGACAGCCCCTATCCCTATTCCCTCCAGCACAATCCCTTCGCCTACTACGGGGGTGCCTGCCCGGCAAACGTCGTGCCCATGACCGACCTCACCACCGACCTGAACGGCGACACGCCGCTCCTCTCGTGGATCACCCCCGGCCTGTGCAACGACGGTCACGACTGCGGAGTGGCGAGGGCCGACCGCTGGCTCTCGCAGACGGTTCCCCAGATCCTCAGCTCGACAGCCTGGAAGCAGGGCGGGGCTCTGTTCATCACCTGGGACGAGTCGGGGGCTGCGGACGGCCGGGTTGCGCTGCTGGTCGTCGCGCCAGGGTTGCGCGGCCAGCTGACGATGCCCTTGAACCACTACTCGCTCCTGGCGACGATCTCCGACCGGTTGCGGGTTGCGCGCCTCGGCCTCGCGAAACAGGCGACGTCCCTGCATGCGCAGCTCGAGGCCGCGGCCGCCAAGAGCCCGACCAGCGGCTAAACCCCCGCAAGGGGAACCGAATACCGCAATGATATAATTGATATCACGTTATGCGTAGGCGTAACGAGTGATCCACTACTCAGCGTTCGCCGCGCGCCGTGCCTCACCCGTGCCCCTGCTTGGCGCGATCGCCAGCCTGGCGGCGATCGCCGTCTGGCTCGGGAACCCGCAGGCCGGAGTTGGAGCCGCCCCGGCCGCCCATCTCCCGGCGGCGGTCCTGGCACCGGAGCGATGGAACGACGAGATCTCCGTTCGGGCTCGTAACTCGAGCGGGCCGCCAGCCGCCAGCCTTCCGTCCGGCCCTACGGCACCCCCGGTCGTGGTTGCGCTGTTCAACCGTGACCGAGCCGCAGCCGGGCAGCCGCCGTTGACGGAGTCCCTGGTGCTCGACGCCATCGCGTCCACCCGGGCCCGGCAGATGGTGACGGATGGGCTAACCCACATCCGACCGGGTCGCACGGTGATGGCCGCCACCGAACTCCTCCAGCAGAATGGCGTCACCTACACCTGGAACGGAGAGAACATCTTCTGGGCGGGCGGACCGCCGTTCGACGAGGCCGTCTCCGACGCCGAGGCCTGGTGGATGAACTCACCCGAACATCGAGACAATATCCTCGGCTCACACTTCCGCCAGGTCGGGATCGGCACCGCGATCGACGGTGGAAGGATGTACATCGCAGCCGTCTTCACCGACTAGGATTTGCTGATCAGGCCGCGGCCGCCCGGCCGTCGACACGCTCGCCCAGGCTGCGCAGGAGGGCGCGAAATGAGTACGTCATACGTGTCGGCCACCGCCAGGATGCGCGCCTCGAGCGGAATCTGCTCGCCGCGGAGTCCACGGGGATAGCCGCTGCCATCGATCCGCTCGTGGTGTGCGACCACGATCTCGGCTTCGCGGTGAAGGCTCGGCACCCGCCTGAGGATCTCGTGGCCGAGGTTCGGGTGACGCTTGATGGCGGTCCACTCGTCGGCGTCGAGCGGGCCCGGCTTGTTGAGGATGGCATCCGGAATGCCGATCTTGCCCACATCGTGGAGCAAGCCGGCGCGGGCGAGCGTGCGCAGCTGGTCGGTGGGCAGCTCCATCGCGCGCCCGATCTGGACGGCGAGCTCGGCGACACGGGTGTTGTGCCCCTTGGTGTTTTCGTCCTTGGCCTCGACGGCCGCGGCCAGAGCGGCGATCGACTCGGCGTGTTCGAGCTCCGCGCCGACCTTGACCTGGAGCTCGAGCGTCGCTTCCATCACGTCGCGGAAGGACTGGCCCTTCGCCCGCTGCGCGGCGAGCGCGGAGACCGCGAGGCCGACGCTGAGCAGCATCAGCCCGTGGTATTCCCACCAGGAGAGGCGCCAGACCTGGCCGAGCATCATGATGCCCTGGGCCTCGGCAAGCAGGACGAAGGCGAGAACGAGCACGCCCTGGAGGGGCAGGCGGGCGACAAGGTAGGCGGCGGCCTGGCGCCATGCCGAAAAGAGCAGCAGGGCAATGGTCGTCAGGCCCATCGCCGTCGAATATGGCCGGACGCCAAAGGGTAGTGTCGCGATCACCTCGGTACTGGCGATGGCCAGCGCGCCGTAGATGATCAATGCGGTGGCGAGCAGGACGATCAGCCACCCCGCCGGCGAGAACGGAAGGCGGCGCTCGAACGCCGCGGTCAACGGCGTGTACGACGCCGCGAAAAAGAGGGCGGGAACGAACAGACTCAAGTAGGCGGACACGCCGAGCACGCTCCCGGCGTAGCGTGCGTCAGCTCCCGTTTTGAGGATGCCGGGGGTGTCGATGCCGTGGACGGCGAAGATGCCGCCCATCGCCATGAAGCCGAGGCAGAAGAAGAGCACACGATACTGCGCGATCTGCACCGCGGCGATCGCAAGCAATACCGCCAGCCCGAAGGCCAGCAATGAGACGACCGTGACAATCAAGAAGTGCTGGCCCGGCACGACGAGGTTGGGGTC
>VBFX01000183.1 GCA_005889395.1 Chloroflexota bacterium | reverse complement strand
CAGCCCATCGGTCCGACCTGTCCCGCGGACGTGACCGCAGCCGACGCGCTCAAGCGACTGACCGCCTCGGGAGCCGACGCGCTCCTGGTGGTCAAGGGGGGCGCCTTTGTCGGGCTCTTCGGGCACCGGGAAGCCCTCGCCGCGTTCGCCGATGGCGGCGGGCCGGTTGAGCGGTACATGCGCAGGCCGCTGCCGGGGCGCAACGTCGCCGACTCGCTGGAGTCGGGCGCGGACATCATGTATCGGGAGGACACGCCGATCGTCCTCATGACCGAGGATGAGGGACCGCTCTTCAGGAAAACTTCGAAGACCGTCGGTATGGTCAGCGCTCACGAAGTCCTGGAGGAGATCGGCAAGACGACGACCGACACAGCCTCCAACAAGGTCTTCGTCGGCCGTCGGGACCTGGGCCTCAACGTTCCCGTCTCGCCCTGTCAGCGCGCCTGCCCGATCCATCAAGACATCGCGGCCTATGTCGACTACGTCTCGCAGGGCCGCTACCTGGACTCCTGGCTCGTCATCCATGAAACCAACCCCTTCCCGTCCATGCTCGGACGGCTCTGCAACCATCCGTGCGAGACCGACTGCAAGCGCGGCTGGGTCCAGGGACCCGAGAACGCGGTCTCGATCAAATCGTTGAAGCGCTTCGCCACGGATTACGCCTGGGCCCGCCGGGTGCGCATCGATTGGCAGCGCGCGCCGGAGAATGGCAGACGGGTCGCCGTGGTGGGCTCCGGGCCGGCCGGGATGACCGCGGTGCAGGATCTGCGTCTCATGGGTTATGGCGTCGACCTCTACGAGCGGGAAGCCAAGCTCGGCGGCCTGCTTTCGGCCAGCATTCCGCACTTCCGTTTCGATCACGACCAGCTGCTCTGGGAAATTCAGATGATCGTCGACATGGGCGTCGACGTCCGGGTCAATCAGAACGTCGGCAAGGACGTCAAGCTCGAGCAGCTCCTCAACGACTATGACGCCGTCTTCCTCTCGGTCGGCATGATGACCGGGCGCATCCTGCCCGTACCCGGCTCCGATCTGCCGGAGGTCATCTCCGCAATGGAATTCTTGCGGGTCCGGTCTTACGACATCGTGCCGGACAACTTCCCGCGTGGCGGCGATGTCGTCGTCATCGGTGGTGGCGCCGTCGCCACTGACGCCGCCCAGACCTCGATCAAAACCGGCGCCCGCAAGGTGTGGATGGTGTCGATCGAGCCCGCCGACCGTTTGCCCGCCTTCGGCAACGAGCTGGTGGAAGCGCGCGAGATCGGGTTGACGCTGCACACGGGCGTCATCGTGAACGCGATCAAGGCAGACTCCAGCGGCCATGTCAACGGCGTGGAGTTCATCCGCGTCGACGAGAACAAGCTGGAATTCGATCCGGAGAGCGGCAAGCTGCTGATCAACACGGTGCAGAAATTGCCCGGCACGGAGCACGTGATCCCCTGCCGCTACGCCATCTTCGCGTCCGGTCAGATCATGGACTTCCCGCAGGACCAGGGCGTGCCGTTGACGCCGCGCAAGCTGATGGAGGCCGATACCGGCGCCCATACCAAGCTGGCGAAGCTGTTCGCCGGTGGCGATTGTGTCCAGGGGCCGTCGTTTATCGTCGATGCCGTCGCCTGGGGCCACCGGGCGGCGCGCTCGATCAACGAGTTCCTGGGGGCTTCCGTACCGCGCGACGCTAAGCCGCTCACCGTTATCGAATCGACCGACGACCACCGCGAGGCGGACTATTACCTGCGCGAAGAGCCGCCCATCCTCCCGGCCGAGAAACGGCTAGACATGACGCCGGTAGAACTGCCGTGGAACGATGAGCAGGCGATCACTGCCGCGTTGCGCTGCTTCCAGTGCGACACGGTCCACCACGTCGATGAGTCGACCTGCATCCTCTGTGGCGCCTGCGACGACGTCTGCCCGGAGAAGGCGCTCGACGTCGTCGTCGCCGGTGAAGACCGCGATACCTCGAGTGGCGGCTTCGTCGAGATCTGCAACACCGTGCTCGGCGAGGAATTCGGCGGCAAGTCCGGCAAGATCCTCGTCAACTACGACCGCTGTACGAACTGCCGGATCTGCGAAGACCACTGTCCCGTCAACTGCATCACGTTCCAGCGGGTTCGCTTCCGCGATGACGCGATGCAGATGATCCCCCTGACCCCGGTCGCATCCAGCGGCAAGGTCGGGGCGAAGGCCGGGGTCTGAGATGGCGCGCGTCACGCTCGCGGACAAGGCCGGGACGGCGGCGGTTGCCCGGCGTCGCGGGCCCGCGCTCTGGCGGCTGGTCCCCCTGGCGTTCTACCTGCTGGCCTTCACGCTGGTCCGCGGCGATCTGGCTCGCTTGCCCGGCGGCGTCGCCGATCTCTCGCTGCACCTGTATTTCGCGGCGATGGGACTCTATGTCGGCGGCATGTTCTTCTACTTCGCGTTCTTCGCTTACCGCACGGAGGCGCTCCGATGGGTCGCGATCGCACTGGTCGCCCCGGGCGCCGCGATCCACCTGGCCGCCATCATCTTCCGCGGCTTTGCCGACGGACACTACCCCCTGGCCAACATGTATGAGTACAGCTCGATGCTGGCCCTGGTCGCGGTCGTTGTCTTCCTGCTGATGACGATTCGCTGGCCGGTGGCGTCGCTGGGTGGTGGCGCCGCGCTCTTCGTCATCGTCGCGTTGATGGGCATCGGCTACGGCCTTTATCAGTCACCCGAACCGCTCGTGCCTGCGCTGCAGAGCTACTGGCTGAAGATCCACGTGACCAGCATGATGGCGTCGTCCGGCATCCTGGTCTCAAGCTTCGTCTTCGCGGCGCTCTACCTCGTCAAGGACCGAAGCGCGAATGTGAAGTCGTGGCTGAACGGCTCAGCGATCGCAGCCCGCCTACCGTCGCTGGAGACGCTCGACCGCCTGACCTTCCGCGCCATCCTGCTCGGTTTCCCGATCTGGACCTTCGGCACCATGGCGGGCGCCATCTGGGGTGAGCACGCGTGGGGCCGGTGGTGGGGGTGGGACCCGAAGGAGACCTGGGCCGCGATCACCTGGATCGTCTATGCGATCTACCTCCACTCGCACAGTCTTCGCCCGTGGCGCGGTCGGCGTACGGCCCTGATCGCGACGGCGGGCTTCATCTCCATCATGGTCACGCTCTATGCCGTCAACCTCTGGATCGTAGGACTTCACAGCTACGCGAAAGGCGCCGGCTAACCCGCGGTCTCGCTAACCCGGACGCGACGGGGCTGACATGAGATTCAGGCCTCCTCCGCCGAGTCACGTCTCCGGTCTGCTCAGCCCCAGCTGGCGCACCAGCCTGTACGTCACCTGCGTCGCGCAGGCGACCGCGATGCTCGCGTTCGGTTTCGTCCTGCCGTTTCTTCCGCTCTACCTCAAGGAAATCGGCGTCAGTCCCGAGAGCGCGGTCGTCTTCTGGTCCGGGGCGCTGGTGACGAGCACCGGTGTCTCGCTCGCGATCTTCAGCCCGATCTGGGGCGCGCTGGCCGACCGGCACGGCCGCAAGCTCATGGTGCTGCGCGCGATGTTGATCGGCGGGCTGATCATCGCGCTCATGGGGCTGGTGCAGAACGTCGGGGAGTTCCTCGTGCTGCGCATCCTCCAGGGCATGTTCACCGGGACGATCGCGGCGGCCACCGCGCTGGTGGCGGGCATCGTGCCGCGCGACCGCCTCGCCT
>VBFX01000182.1 GCA_005889395.1 Chloroflexota bacterium | reverse complement strand
CTTCGTGACGCACGACATCGACGAGGCCATCAAGCTCGGTGACCGGATCGCGATCATGAATGCGGGCCGCCTGGAGCAGTACGACACGCCGGCCGCCATCCTGGCCAAGCCGGCGTCAGACCTGGTCATCGATCTCCTGGGCCCAGACCGTGGCCTCAAGCGGCTCTCGGTCACGCCCATCGACCTCAACGCGCTGGAGGGCCCGCCGGTGGTCCACGCCGACGACTCGCTGGCGGAGGCTCGTCGCGTGCTCGACAGCCGTTGGGACCGGATCATCGTCCTCGATGGAAACGACAAGCCGGTTGGCGAACTAGATCGGGACGCGAGCGCCGGCGACGGCCGCGTCGGAGATCGCGCTCGTCCGCTCGAGGCGCTGATCGGCGCGAACCGGACGTTGTACGACGCCTTCTCGCAGATGCTGATCCATCAAGCCAGCTGGGTGGCGGTGGTGGACGGGGATCGCTTCCGCGGCGTGCTCACGCCGGAGTCGTTCGTCGCCGCGATTCAGCGGGTCCCGGCAGAGTTGGAAGGCGCCCGCCGCTGATCCACCGCCGCCAGCTTCTGGCGGATATCGTCGTAGGCTCGGTCGTCGATGGGCGTGAAGCGCCGGATCAGACCGCTAGCCAGCAGGCGGCGGCTCCCAGCGTCTCCGCCAAGCTCACAGAGCGCGGCGCCGATGCGAGCCTGGAGCGTTGCCGGAACGCCGTCCGTGGCCACGACCAGGGGAATGGTCGATGGGCCAAAGCTCGCAATCAGCCGGAGCTGACTGACGAGCTCAGGATTTCGCAGGCGCTCGACGCCCAGGACGTGGGAGTCGATCGCCGCCGCATCCACCGCGCCCTCGACGACTTTTCGGATCGACTCCTGGTGCCGGCCCGTGAATGTCACGCGGCCGAAGAACGACTCCGTTTCGCCCATCTGTAAGAGGTGGTGGCGGACCAGGAGGCAGCCCGAAAAGGATCCCGCCTCGTTGTAGGCCCAACTCTGCCCGCGGAGGTCGTCGAACGAACGAAACGGGCTGTCGCGGCCGACGATGACATCGGAGAAATACACCGGGCGGTCCTGGTAGCGTGGGTCGTCAAGCACGGGAGCAGCCAGTGGTCGCAGCATGCCCGGCTGCTCGGCGCAAAGGCGCACGTAGGGAAGCCCGCAGAGGAACGCCACGCCGACCGAGCCATCTCGAAGTTGCTCGAACCGACTCTCCTCGATCAGCAGCGCGGGCACCTCGAGAGCCTCGCCGACCCGTTCCGCGACCCCGGCGTAGACGGAGGTCATGTTCGGCGCCAGGAAATTTGCGAAAACGAGGGGCTTCACGGGCGGGCTGCCGGCAGTATTGCACAGACCGGTGCAATTTATTGCACGGCCAACCGTCATCTTCTATACTCCGCAAAACACTCCAACGAGGTGACGCCGCTCATCGTCGGTCCGATCATCGAAAACCCCCTCCACGGCGAGCGGATCCGGTTCCTACAGACTGCCCCTGAAACGAACGGCGAGCTGGTCCAGTACGAGTCCTGGCTCGCACCCGGTGGCAGCGTCGGCGATCCCCACATCCACCCCGTCCAGGAGTCGCGCTTTACCGTGATCTCCGGAACCGCCTCGTTTTCCATCCACGGCGCCAGGTTCGCGCTGGGACCTGGTCAGCAGCTGACCATCCCGGCGCGCACGGCGCACTGCCTGTGGAACGCCGGAGACGCGGAGGTCCACCTGTTAGTCGAGTTTCGGCCAGGCATGCTCAAGCAGGAGTTCTCCGAAACGACCTTCGGGCTGGCTCGCGACGGACGGCACCACCTTCGCGGTGTTGGCAACATGCTCCAGTGGGCTGTGATCGCCGCCGCCTACCGCCGAGAAACGCGGGCGCTGGGCCAACCGCTGTGGGTGCGGCTCGCACTCCCCGCCCTTGCCCCGGTCGGATGGCTGGTGGGCTATCGCGCCCACTATCCGCGCTACTGCACCCGGGAATCCGGCCCGCTCGCCAGCTGAAGCCGGACTTGACCGACACGGTCTACGACCTGGCCATCATCGGCGCCGGGGTCATGGGCCTCTTTACCGCCGACTTCGCCCGCCGGCGTGGGGCCCGGGTCCTGCTGCTCGACGAATGGCGACTGGGTGATCCGCGAGCGGCTTCCTTCAGCCTGACGCGGTCGATCCGCAACGACTATCTCGATCCGGTCTACGCCCGGCTGGCGTTCGAGGCGCGCAAGCTCTGGCTGGACTTCCAGCGCGAGACCGGCGAGTCCTTCTTGATCGAGTGCGGCTGCCTGAACCTCGCCAAGGCCAGTATCACGCCCGACCTCTCAGCCACCTATGCCGAGCAAAGCTACCGCGTCCTCAAGGGCCTGCATCTCAAAGCGGAGGCCTTTGACCGTGAAGGGCTCGGCGCCCGCTTCCCCCAGTTCGACGTCGACCTCGGCCGGCTCGACGTCGAAGCAGGATTTCTTCACGTGCCACCGATCACCGCGGCCTTGCTGGCACGCCTCCGTGCCGCAAACGTGGCGGTGGCGGAAAACGCGACAGTCAACCGGATCGGCCGCCGGCAGGGCCGGATCGCGATTGACACCACAGCCGGCGAGCGGCTGGCCGAGCGTCTCGTCCTGACGGCCGGGCTCGGCACCAATTCGCTGCTCGCCAGGATCGACGGCTGCGATCTCCGGCTTCCGCTGCGACCGGATCGGCCGAGCGAGTCGAAGTACCTCATCCCACCACTGGCCAAGCTCGCGATGTTCACGCCGCGCCGGCTCCCCGTCTTCGCCTACCTCGACGTGGGCATCTATGGCCATCCGATGCTGGAAGGCAAAACACCGGGCGTAAAGATTGGCTACTACAATCCGCCCGACGTGCGCACGCAGGTCACCTCCATCACGAGCGTGCAGAGCTTCGTCGAAGCATGCATGCCCGAGCTCAAGGATGCGCGCGTCGTCGACGTCGAGGGAGCGGACCAGTGCTCGTATGATCTGGTGGCAGATGACAACTTCATCCTTGGACCGATCCCCGGCCTGCCGGGTGGCGCGGTTGGCACCGGCTGGCGCGGCACCGGTTACAAATTCGCGCCACTCATCGGAAGGACCCTGATGGAACTCGCTCTCGAAACGCGTACCGTCGAGGACATCTCGCGCTTCGCACCCGAGCGTTTTGAGGTCAGCCGTGCCGGCTAGAAGCCAGCGCGGCATCCTCGAGCGGCTGAAGAATGGCCCGGTGCTAGGGGCCGAGGGCTATGTCTTCGAGCTCGAGCGGCGCGGCTACATCAAGGCCGGGCCGTACGTGCCGGAGGTCGTCCTGGATGCTCCCGACGCACTGCGGGAGATCCATCGCGAGTTTCTTCGGGCGGGCGCCGACGTCATGGTGGCGCTCACGTACTATGCGCACCGCGGAAAGCTCAAGGATGTTGGCCGCGAGAACGACCTGGAGGCGATGAACCGGCAGGCCGTGCGGATCGCGAACGAGGTCGCGCGCGAAGGCGACGCGCTGGTCGCCGGCGATATCTGCAATACCTG
>VBFX01000181.1 GCA_005889395.1 Chloroflexota bacterium | reverse complement strand
GCGGGCAGGCCGCGTCCCGCCAGCGCGAGCTCACTGAGCTGGCGATGCAAGTCCTGCGCGCGTTCGTGCAGCTCGGCGCGCCGGTCGACGATGTAGCGCAGTACCGATTGCTCGATCTGGTCGAGCGGCGTCGTCGCCGGCAACGACAACAGCGGAAGCCCGTGCGCGTCGGCGACCCGACGCGCCTCGGGCGACACGCGTCCAAGGACCGCGGCGCCAGCCACCGCCTGCCCGACGAGCGATTCGACCAGGCGCGCGACCGTGAGCCGCGGGTCGACCGCCGTCAGCACCTGCGGATTGATCAGTAGCAGCTCCCCGCCGCGAAGCGGGGTGAAGGCCGGCGGCCGCGCCCGCAGCGCGGTGCACCAGACGACCTCGCGCCGGCTGCCGGCTTCCCCGGCGACGAGCTCGGTGTCCTTCGGTAGGGCGCCGTGCCAGACGTCGTCGACGGTGACGTGCGGATGGGGCGGAGCGGCCGATTTCGGAGGGGCCATCTTCGTACGCCGCGCCCTACCGTGGCGCGACGAGCGATATTATCCCACAGCCCGGATGACGGGCTTCGGTCCCCGCGCACAAACGCCGCTACGCTGTTCGGACTCGGCGTCGAGAGGGACGGGTCGGCTTGGCTCGGGGACGGGCGCGCTCCCTGAGGGGGGCCTTCTTCGAGCCGTTTTCGGCGGTCTTCTGGCCGGCCTTCGCCGGGATCTTCCAGAGGGACTCGAGATCGTAGTAGGAGCGCTCACCCGGAAGGAAGACGTGCACGATCACGCTGGCATAATCCAGGACGACCCAGGATCCCTCCGCATAGCCGGCGGTGCGTAGCGGCCGCACGCCCTTCGCCTGGCATGCCTCCACGATGGAGTCGGTGATGGCGCGCACCTGCCGGTCGGTGTCACCTTCGCAGATCACGAAGAAATCCGCGATCGAGCTCTTCTGCCGGATGTCGAGCCGGACGATCCCCCGAGCCTTCTTATCGGCAGCCGCGTTCGCAATGAGCCGGCTGAGCTGAAGGGGGGTCACCGACTTGATTATCGCAATTGTCTCAGCGAGCCCCGGTCATAAGCGGCCCCGGTGTGGAAAGGCCGCGTGATAAGTGGAAAGGCGAGCGTGACAGTAGCGAAGCCAGTGCGTCAGACCTGGTACAGCTCGTGGGTACGGATGTAATCGGCCACGGCGGCCGGCACCAGGTCATCGATCGGGACCCCGCGCGCAACGCGATCGCGGACCTGGTGGGCGGCGATCGCCGGCGTATCGAGATGAACGATCCGGCTGCGCGCCGGGGCAAAGCCGAGCTCATGCAGCGTCTTTAGCGCGAGCGCGGTCTCGGGCCGATTGAAGATCACGAAGTACCCCTCATCGAGCAGCGCACTGGCATCGTGCCAGCTGCGGATCTGCAGTGCGGCATCCGATCCGATCAGGAACGCAAAGCGCTGCCGCGGATACTCGCGCGCGAGCTGGCGAATGGTATCGATCGTGTAGGAGATGCCGCCGCGGTCCACCTCGGTGCGTGATGGAAGCAGGCCGTCATAGCCGGCGACGGCGAGCTCCACCATCCGCATCCGGTCTTCCGCCGGCGCCACCGGTACGGCCGTGCGATGGGGCGGCGTGGCATTCGGCATCAACCAGAGCTGATCGAGGTTCGCCACGTCCAGCAACTGCCGGGCCGCGGCGAGGTGCCCATTGTGCACGGGATCGAAGGTCCCGCCCAGAATGCCGATGTCAGCGCTGCGGATCGTAGAGAAACTCCACGTCGGAAATCCGCACCGTCTCCCCACCGTGGGCACCGTGACGCGCGAGCGCGTCGTTCAATCCCCAGCGATCGAGCATTCGCTGGAAATGCGCCAGCCCTTCGGGATTGGTCATATCGGTCATCGCCAGCAGCCGCTCGAGCTGGTTGCCCGAAACTCGAAAGCCGTCGTCGACTCGCTCAATCGTAAAGGGCTCGGCCGAGCTCGGACCGCGATAGACCTTGAGCGCGGGCAGCGGCGGCGGCGCCTCACCCTTGCGCTTTTCCAGCATGCGCGATGCCGTCCAGAGTAGGTCCTTGACGCCTTCGCCGGTGGCGGCCGAGATCGGAACGGTGCGCCGGCGCAGCTTCACCAGGCGCTGCCGGAAGGCGAGCACTTCGGACGCATCCCTGACGGCATCCATCTTGTTGAGCGCGATCAGGTGCGGGCGGCGGGCCAGCGCTGCGCTGTATTTCTTGAGCTCGCCGCGAACCTGCTGGTAATCGCTCCACAGCTTGTGTTGATCGCCTGCCGCCGCATCGATCACGTGGATCAGCACGCGGGTCCGATCGATGTGACGAAGAAACTGCAAGCCGAGTCCCGCTCCCTCGTGAGCACCTTCGATCAGGCCGGGCAGGTCCGCCATGACGAAGGTGGCGTCGTCGGCGAGCTCCACGACGCCGAGCACCGGCTCCAGGGTCGTGAATGGATAGTCCGCGATCTTCGGTCGGGCTGCGCTGGCGGCAGCGAGGAGCGTCGACTTGCCGGCGTTGGGCAGCCCGACCAGGCCGACATCCGCGATCAGCCTCAGCTCGAGCCAGAGCCAGCGCGCCTCTCCCGGCTCGCCCAGCTCGGCAAACCGCGGGGTCTGCCGGGTAGACGTCTTGAAGCTGGCGTTGCCGCGCCCACCACGCCCGCCCTTGGCGACGACCAGGCGCTGCCCCTGGGCGACCAGGTCGGCGATCGTTTTTCCCTCCTCATCCTTGACCAGGGTCCCGGGGGGAACCTGGAGCACGACGTCCGCGGCATCCTTTCCGTGACGCCGGCTTCCACCACCTCGGCCGCCACGACCAGCGGGGAAGTGATGCTTGAAGCGATAGTCCTGCAGCGAGTTGAGCTGGCGGGAGACCTCGAGGCTGACGTTGCCGCCGCGCCCACCGTTGCCGCCGTCCGGTCCCCCCCGCGGCACGAACTTTTCGCGGCGGAAGCTCAAGGCACCGGCGCCACCGTCCCCACCCTTAACGAAGATCTTGACGCGGTCCGTGAACATCAGGACCCGGCCCGGCCGGGCGACCTTTGCTCGACCGGCTTAGACGGCTTCGGCGAGCACGGAGACTTTCTTTCGGCCGTGCCCCGTCCGCTCGAAGCGGACCACGCCGTCGACAAGCGCGAACAGGGTGTGGTCGCGCCCCATGCCGACGTTGGTCCCGGGAAAGATCGCCGTGCCCCGCTGGCGAAGGAGGATGGTGCCGGCATTCACCGCCTGGCCTGCGCCCGTTTTCATGCCCAGCCGCTGGCCGACGCTGTCGCGTCCGTTCCGTGAGCTGCCTGCGCCTTTTTTGTGTGCCATGTCTTACTCCTGGGTGGTCTTCGATGCGGCGGCCTTCCGAGTCTTCGTTGCCGGTCGTGGGCTCGCCGGCCGCTGCGCCTTCACCGGCGGTTCACTCGCCGCCGGTCGGGCGCCCGTCCCCGCGCCGGGTGTCCGGATGGCGCCGATGCGCAGCTCGGAGAGCTGTTGGCGGTGTCCGGTCTTGCGCCGCTTCCGCTTGCGAGCCTCGAACTTGAACACGATCACCTTGTCGCCGGCCCGGTGCGAGACCACGGTCGCCTCGACTGCCGCCCCGGAAACGAAGGGCGTCCCCACCATCGGCCCGCCGTCGCCACCCACCATCAAGACCGAATCGAGGCGTACGGTCTC
>VBFX01000198.1 GCA_005889395.1 Chloroflexota bacterium | reverse complement strand
GGTGTCGTACCCTTCGGGCAGGGTCCGGACGAACGGGTCGACGTAGGCGGCCTGCGCGGCGGCGACGATCTCCTCGTGGGTCGCCCCGATCTTCCCGTAGCCGATGTTGTCGCGGATGGTGCCGGTGAAGAGCCAGGTGTCCTGCAGTACCATGCCGAAGACGCCGCGCACGTCATCGCGGCGGAGGGCCCGGGTGTTGATGCCGTCGAGGCAAATGCGGCCCTCGTCGATATCGTAGAAACGCATCAGTAAGTTCACGATGGTCGTCTTGCCCGCCCCAGTCGGCCCCACGATGGCAATCGTCTGCCCCGGCCGAACCTCAAGATTGAAGTCGATGATGAGCGGCTTCTCCGGCTCGTAGCGGAATGACACGTGCTCCAGTGCGACCGCGCCGCCTCCCTGGCCCTCCCCCGCAAGCGAGCCAGGGGAATCCAGGACCTTGTCCGGCGTCTCCTCCTCGGCGCCGAGAAACTCGAAGACGCGCTCGGCCGACGCCAGCCCGGACTGCAGCAGGTTCAACTGACCGGCCAGCTGCGTTATCGGCATCGTGAACTGGCGCGAGTACTGGATGAAGGCCTGCACGTCGCCGAGCGTGATCGAACCGGTCGCCACTCGGTAGCCGCCGACTGCCGCGATCACGACATAGTTGACGTTGCCGAGGAACGCCATCGCCGGCATGATGATGCCGCTCAGAAACTGGGCCCGAAAGCTGGCCTCGTAGAGCGCCTCGTTCTGCTGGTTGAACTCCGCAATCGCCTTCTGGCGGCGGCCGAAGACCTGCACCAGCGCGTGCCCCGTGTGCACCTGCTCGACCTGGCCGTTGAGCGTGCCGGTGCGTGCCCATTGGGCGGCGAAATGTTTCTGCGACCGGCGGGCGACCAGCAGCGTGACGACGATCGAGAGCGGGACCGTGACCAGGGCGACCACCGCGAGCAAGGGACTGATCCATACCATGACCGCCAGCACGCCAACGATGGTCAGCGTTGAGGTGAGGATTTGGCTCAGGCCCTGCTGCAGCGTGGTCGTGATGTTGTCGATGTCGTTGGTCACGCGGCTGAGCATGTCACCATGCGCATGGCTGTCGAAATATTTCAGCGGGAGGCGAGCCAGCTTGGCTTCGGCGTCGCGGCGCAACCCGTAAACGGTGCGCTGCGCCACCCCGGCCATGATGTAGGAGAGCATCCAGGTGAGCCCGGAGGCCAAAAGGTAGACGAGCGCGGCGAGCGCGAGGATCTGACCTAGCTGCGTGAAGTCGATGCCACGGCCAGGCACGACGTTGGCTCCCGACACCAGGTCGGCGATCTGAGCGTGGCCCTGCGCCCGAAGTGCCGCGACAGCCTGCTGCTTGGTCAGACCGGCGGGCAGGCTCTTGCCGATGACGCCGTCAAAGATCACGTTGGTGGCGTTGCCGATGATTTTGGGCCCGATCACGGTGCCGGCGACGCTGCCCAGCGCGAGGATGGCGGAAATCGTGATGCGCGTCCGCTCTGGTCGAAGCCGGGCAAGGAGTTGGCGCAGCGTCTTGCCCAGGTCTTTGGTCTTCTGCGGTGGGAGCATCCCGCCGAAACCGCCCGGTCCGCCGCCAAATCCTCCGCGCGCCGGTGGCCGCCCGCCCATGTTGCGCGCCATCATGCGACCGCCTCCTCTCCCAGCTGGGAAGCGACGATCTCGCGGTACGCCTCGGTCGTGGACATCAGCTCGTGATGGGTGCCGACGCCGACGATCCGCCCCGCGTCGAGGACGATGATCTGGTCGGCGGAGAGGATGGTGCTGACCCGCTGCGCCACGATCACGACCGCGGCGTCACGCGCTTCCGGCTTGAGGGCCGAGCGCAGCCGGGCGTCGGTGCCGGCATCGAGCGCCGAGAAGCAATCGTCGAACAGATAGAGGGGCGGTCGCCTGACGAGCGCCCTCGCGATCGCCAGCCGCTGACGCTGGCCACCGGAGAGGTTGGTGCCGCCCTGGTCAACCGGCGCCTGGAGCTGCTCGGGCATCGCGGCTACGTGCCCCGGAACAGGTAGGCCTGTTGGGGGACCAGCCCGATCAAACTCCACAGCGTTTCGAGCGGCTGCTGGCGGACGTCGACGCCGTTCAAGACGACCATCCCCTCCGTGACGTCGAAGAACCGAGGAATCAAGTTCACGAGCGTCGTTTTGCCCGATCCGGTGCCGCCGATGATCGCGGTGGTCGCGCCCGGCCGCAACTCGAACGACAGGCCGTGCAGCACCGGCTTCTCCCCTCCCGGATAGCCGAACGTCACGTCGCGGAATTCGACGGCACCCGTCCTTGCCGCAGGCTCGAGCGGGCGCTGCGGGTCGGTGATCGCGGGCTGCGTTTGAAGAACGGCCTCGAGCCTTATCGCGCTGGCAATCGCGCGCGGGATGAAGATCACCATAAAGACGGCCATCATCACGGCGAACATGATTTGGAGGATGTAGGCGAGAAAGGCGATCAGGTTGCCGACCGGCATCTGGCCGCTGTCGATCAGGTGACCCCCGAACCAGACGACCGCGACGCTGGAGAGGTTCATGATGGCCAGCAAGGTCGGCAGCGCCAGGGCGAAGATCCGGTTGACGCGCAGGGCGGTTCCGGTCAGGTCGGCGTTGGCCGCCTCGAAGCGGTCGCGCTCGTAGGGGGTGCGGTTGAAGGCGCGGATGACGCGGACCCCGGTGATCTGCTCGCGGAGCACCTCGGTGATTCGGTCGATCTTCTTCTGCATCGATTGGAACAGGGGGATCGCGAAATACATCAGGACCGCGAAGACTGCGACCATCAGCGGCAGGATCACGACCAGGATGGCCGACAGCGTGACGTCCTCGCGCACCGCCAGGATGATGCCGCCGACCAGCATGATGGGCGCCGTCACCAGCATGGTCAGCGCCATCTGGACGAATAACTGCACCTGCTGGACGTCATTGGTGTTGCGGGTGATCAGTGACGGCGTGCCGAAACGGTTCATCTCGGTGGCGGAGAACTGCTGGACGCGCTCGAAAACCGCGCGGCGCACGTCTCGTCCGAATGCCATTGAGGCCCCCGACGAAAACCAGACGGCCACGATCGCGAGGATGCCCACCATGACCGCCAGGGCCAGCATGATGGCGCCGATCCGCCAGATGTAGCCGATGTCCCCCTTGACGACGCCGTTATTGATGATGTCGGCGTTCAAGTTGGGTAGGTAAAGGTTGGCGATCGACTGGATGAGTAGCAGGCCGACGACCAGCGCTACGGCGCCGCCGTAGGGGCGGAGGTAGGTCGCAAGAAGGCGGCTCAGGCTGGGCATTTTCGTTTGATGATATCCCGGGTTGGCGCGTTCGCCGCTCGTTCATAGCGCCTTCACAAGTGGTGGGCATGATGAACGTCAGAGACTTTTCAAGGAGGTCAAGCATGAATCGACGGTTCGGTTTTCTATGGATCTGGGGCCTTGTAACGGCCGCGATTGCGACGGTCGTCGGACTGGTCGCCTACCACGCCGGCCAGACGGCCACCGTGGTGACGACGACGGCGGGTGGCAGTGAGACCGTGTATCACGGCTACTACGGTTTCGGCTTCTTCCCGTTCTTCGGCTTGTTCTGGCTGCTGTTGATCGGGTTCCTCTTCTTCAGGCTGTTCGCGTGGCGCTCGTGGGGACGCGGCCCCTGGGGCTACGGCGGTGGGCACTACCACGATCACACCCACGGCCCGGCGCCGACGACGCCTCCGGCAACAAAGCCGGAAGATCCGACGATTGCCTAGCACCACACGCCCATTTCGATTCGGCGTGGTCGCGGCGCAGGCCCGCTCCGGCGAGGAGTGGGCGCAGAAAGCCCGCCACGTCGAATCGATGGGATACGCAACCCTGTTGATGCCGGATGGATTGCAGCACAGCCTCGCTCCCCTACCGGCCTTGACCGCCGCCGCGATGGCGACCCGAACACTGCGCGTGGGGACCTACGTGATCGCCAACGACTATCGAAACCCCGTCATGCTGGCGAAGGAGGCGGCCACCGTGGATGTGCTTTCCGGCGGCCGCTTCGAGCTGGGGATGGGGGCGGGCCGGCCGGCCGCCGCGAAAGACAACCGGATGTTCGGCGTCCCGTTCGATTCCGGTGCGGTGCGCGTTGCGCGTCTCGCGGAATCACTGGCGCTGATCAAGGCCCTCCTCTCGGGCCAGACCGTGACGGCGACAGGACCGCACTATGCGGCGGACAATGCGCAGATTTCACCGCGCCCGGTGCAGCAGCCGCGGCCCCCGATCCTGGTCGCCGCTGGCAAGCAGCGCCTGGCTGAGCTGGCCGCCCGCGAGGCTGACATCATCGCGCTCGGGCTCCCGCCCACTGCGACCGAGACTGAGCTCGCCGAACGAATCGGATGGATCCGCGAGGCCGCCGGTTCGCGATTCGATCAGGTCGAGCTCAATCTGAACCTGATGGCGGTTGGGCAGCAGGTCCCGCGCTGGATCGCGAGCCAGATGGGACTCACCGCGCAGAGGCTGGCACAGGCCGGCGCCGTCTCGGCGCTGACGGGCGCGGTCGACGAGATGGTCGACACGCTCCAGCGGCGCCGCGAGAGTCTTGGGATCTCGTACATCGCCGTCGGCGATGAGCTGATGGAAGGACTGGCCCCCGTCGTCGAGCGCCTTGCCGGTCACTAAGTAACTTCCCGGTGTATTTCCGTTCCCGGTGTATTTCCGCCTACAACCGTTGTCGTAGGCCCACGTCGATCGTACCGCCGTCAGGGCATCCCCAAATTGCGCCCGCGGGCTGATGACAGTTACGAATGACGGGCTCCATCATGGCGGCATGAAGAGGCCATCGCTATTCCCCCGGCGACGCGTCGCACGAATATTGATTGGGCTGTTCGTGCTCGTCGCCGCCGCGGCGGCGCTCAGCGCGTGCAGTCCCCCATTTGCCGCGGCATGCAGTGCCAAAGGAGCCGCGACCGCAACCGCCGCGAACACGGTGAAGGTCGTCGCCGACTCACAAAAGCAGGGAGCCTACCAGCCCGACCCGGTGACGGTGCAGGCCGGCCAGTCGGTCACGTGGACCTGGGAGGACCAGGCAAACCAGCACAGCGTCAGCGCGGATGACAGCAGCTTCGAGTCCTGCCTGCAAGTCGCCGGCTCGACGTTCACCACGACATTTGTCAAAGCCGGGACCTACGCCTATCACTGCTCGATCCACCCGCAGATGAAGGGCAGTGTGACGGTAACGTAGGAAGATGAACGCCAGCCCTGTGCCCGCGGCAAACCGGAACTTGACCCTGGTCGGTCGATTGATGCTGGCCGAGGCGGTGACCTTCGCCATCGCCTCGATCCTTCACTTCGGCGTCGCCGAATCCTTTATCCACGCCGCGATTCCCGAGGCGATCATTGCCGTGGTCCTGGCAGTTGGAGCCGTCAGCGTCATGCGGCGGCTGGGTGGATCCTGGTGGATTGCGATGGGCACGACGCTCTTCGCGCTGGCCGGCGTCATCATCGGATTGAGCGTGATTGTCGGCAGCCGCGTCTCACGACCTATCGACCTCGCCTACCACGTGACCATCTTTGTGGCACTGGTCGTTACCGTGGTCCTGGTGCTGCGCTCTCGCGGCGCCGCGTTCCTTGTTCGTCTTCTTGATGTACTCGAAGCGCACGATGTCGTCGGTCGGCCCGAGTGCGTCGTCGACGAACTGGCGCAACTGGCCCGGCTTCTGGGCGAACTCGATGATGAAGTAGTGCTTGCGCCCGAGGTAGACGAGACTGCGCTCCAGGATCTCGGGGTAACGCAGGACGTCGTTGTTGCCGCCGCTCAGGACGCAGACGACCGTCTTGCCGCGGATCTCGTCGGCCACGTCATCGAGGGCGGACAGGGCGAGCGCCCCGGCCGGCTCGGTGATGATGCCCTCGTTCTGGTAGAGCTCGATCATCGTGGTGCAGACCTTGCCCTCGGGCAGGAGCACCACCCGGTCGACATACCGCCGGCAGAGATCGAATGTGCGCTGCCGGGTCTTTCGGACGGCGGCGCCGTCGACGAAAGTGTTGATCTCGTCGAGCTCGACGATGCGGCCCTGTTTGAGGGACTCGTACATCGACGGCGACCCGGCCGGCTCGGCGCCGACCACGACGACCGCCGGATTCTTCCCCTTTATATAGGATGCGACGCCTGACGCCAGGCCGCCGCCGCCGATCGGAACGATGACCATCCCAACGTCACCAGCGGTGGCGTCGAAGATTTCCTTGCCGACGGTGCCCTGGCCGGCGATCGTCTGCAGATCGTCGAAGGGATGCACGAAGATGCCCTGGCTCTGCGCGCAGTATTCCTCAGCAGCCGCGCTCGACTCGTCATAGGAGTCGCCGACCAGCCGGATTTCGACCAACTCGCCGCCGAAGTGCTCCACCCGCTCGATCTTCTGGGTCGGGGTGATGCGCGGCATGAAGATCGTTCCGCCGATCCCGAGATGGGCGCAGGCGAAGGCGACACCCTGCGCGTGGTTGCCGGCGCTGGCGCACACGACTGGGCGCTTGCGATCCTCGGGCGACAGAGACGCGATCTTGTTGTAGGCGCCCCGGATCTTGAACGACCGCACCGCCTGCATGTCCTCGCGCTTGATCAGGATGGTTGCCCCGTATTGCTCCGACAGCCGGATCGACGGCTGCAGTGGCGTCGTCGACGCGATGCCCTCGAGCCGCTGTTCAGCCTCCTCGATGGCGCGCACCATCTCCATGGTCGGCGATTGTATCTTGAGGCGGTGGACGCCTACATCTGCCGCACCTGTGGCGTGCAGCAGGCGGAAAGCGAGGATCCGCCGTCGCATTGCGCGATCTGCGACGACGAGCGGCAGTACGTCCCACCCGGTGGGCAGCGATGGGTCACGCTGACCGGGCTCCGGGGCGAAGGCCACCGCATCGAGCTGCGCGGCCTCGAGCCGGGGCTCACCGGGATCGGCGCCGATCCTCCGGTCGGCATCGGGCAGCGCGCGCTGCTCGTCCAGACGCCTGCCGGCAACTTCCTCTGGGACTGCTTCGGATTCATCGACAACGAGGGCATCGCTGCCGTCAACGACCGGGGCGGCCTCCACGGCATCGCGATGTCGCACCCGCACTTTTACGGCGTCAACGTGGAGTGGAGTCGCGCCTTCGGGAATGCGCCGATCTACATCCCGAAGGCGGATCGCGAGTGGGTGATGCGGCCTGACCCGGCCGTCAAACACTGGCAGGGGACCGTCGAGCCGCTCCCTGGCGTGAGGCTGATCCAATCCGGTGGGCACTTCGAGGGGAGCGCCGTCCTCCATTGGGCCGCGGGGGCCGAAGGTCGGGGCGCACTGTTCACCGGCGACACCATCACCGTGGGGCCTGACCGGCTCGTGAGCTTCATGCGGAGTTATCCGAACCTGATCCCGCTGCCCGCGAGCCAGATTCGGCGAATCGTGTCCACGGTCGAGCCTTATACGTTTGATCGGATCTACGGTGGCTGGTGGGACCGGATCGTTAGCCGCAACGCGAAAACCGCCATCCAGAAGTCGGCCGACCGCTACATCCGCTGGATCGAGGGAGGGAATTGACCGATGGCGCCTCCGTCGCCGAGGCCGGCTGGGCCTTCACGGGTGACGGTGCCGCCGGCATCGGGAGCGCACTTGAGCGATTTCTCGAATCGCTCCCGACGAGGCCTGGACTTCTCGGCCTGGGAGAGCCCATGCACGGCGTGGAGGCGTTCCCGCAGCTGCGAAACCAGGCATTTCAGCACCTTGTCGAGCACGACGGGTACCGGTCCATCGCGATCGAGACGGACTGCCTGGCCGCCCTGACGGTCGATGCCTTTGTCGCCGATGGAAAGGGAGAGCTCGATGCGGTCATGCGGTCCGGCTTCAGCCATGGGTTCGAGAAGGCCGCTGCCAACCGCGAACTCATCGCCTGGATGAGCCAGTACAACCGAAGTCGCGACGCGAGGGACAGGCTCGGGTTCTACGGGTTCGATGCACCGATGGAGATGACCGGCGCCAACAGCCCTCGACCCGCGCTCACCGCACTGCACGCCTACCTCGCAACCAACCTCGAGGCCGCGCTGCTACCGGCAACGGCGGGCGCCATCGAGGCCCTGGCTGGCCCCGACGAGCGGTGGTCGAATGCGGCCGCAATCCTGGACCCATCCCAATCGGTCGGCGCTTCCGACGAAGCCAACACGCTGCGCCTGCTCGCGGACGATCTTGCGGCCGTGCTGATGGCAGAGTCCCCACGACTGATTGCGTCCACGTCGCGCCATGAGTGGTGGCGCGCCTCCCTGCACGCGCGCACAGCCGCCGGGCTGCTTCGCTACCTCAACGCCATCCTCGCGCGCGAGGGCCAGCGGGGACCGACGCTGATGTTTGGCCATAACCTGCACCTGCAGAAGGGCCGGAGCAAGTGGCACCTGGGAGACCTGTCGCTGGAGTGGTGGAGCGTCGGATCGATTATCGGCGCGCAGCTGGGCGACCAGTACGCGGTCCTGGGCTCGGCTCTCGGTACCGCGCGGCACCAGGGCCTCAACGCCCCCGCCCCCAACACGCTCGAGGGAACCCTTTCCGCCCTCCCGGAGAGCCGATACCTGTTCGAGTCAGGACAACTCACCGAGGCTCTCAGCCGCATGGCCCGGACTTTCGTCTTGCGGACCGACGCAGCGCCCAACAATGGCTACTTCCCGCTGGACCCGAACCAGCTGATCGAGGCCGACGGCGTCATCTTCCTCAGGGACGTCTGATCGCGTCGGAACGCTTCGATCCTGCGGCGAGTCACACGGTCGTTACCGACCCGGGAGCGAGTCGTCGCTGGCGACTTAGCGAATCGGCGCGAAGCCGTGGCCGAGTCGCGGTAACGCGTGAAATCTCGCTAACGGGCGAACGAAACACCCCCTCTGGCCATTATTCGATTCACTCGACGAACTCATTCGGCAGGAGGAACATTCGCATGAGCAAGCGCGAGAAGAAGCACGGCGACCAGGGCGGGCAACCGCAACCGGGCCAGCAGTGGCCGCAGAAGCAGGGTGGCAACCAGCCGGGCCAGAACTGGCCCTCGAAGCCGGCCGGTCAACCTGAGAAGACGACCACGTGGCCGACGCAGCCCGGACAGGGCCACTAAGGCTCCGACCTTCGAAAAGAACGGCGCCCCATCGTGGGGCGCTGTTTTTATTTGTGGAATGCTGCCAGCCGGTTCGCTTCCTCGTCGACCGCTCGGCGGACGGTTTTTGGTAGGGGCTCGAATGGCTTGACCTCGATGCGGCCGCCCTCATAACGCCAGGTTCCCGCGACGGCGCCATCGACCAGGAAGGTCGGGACGGAATGCGGCGTCTTCGTGTTGAAGACGAGCGGCCGGTAGTGCTCCGGCAGGATCTGGGTGCGGCGGGCGTGAACCAGCAGCGTCGCGTCCCAGGTCGGTAGGAATCGCACCGGCGCGGGCGTCGCAGGATCAGGCAGTGGCGCGCGCGGAAGATCGAGGAGCTCCTTCCCTTTCTCGTCGCGAAAGCGCCGAAGGGAGAGTCGATCGATCGCCGGTATTACGGTTGTGTGGGGGATGCCCGCCCAGTCGGCGATCTCTCGGTCGGTGGCCGGGCCGAACGCCCCCAGGTAGCGCCGAACGACGTGCTCGAGTCCAGCCGACTCCGTCACAGCCACCGGTCGAACCCATGTCTGCGCGAGTCCATAGAGATCGGCTTTACGCTGGTCCCACGTGCCC
>VBFX01000197.1 GCA_005889395.1 Chloroflexota bacterium | reverse complement strand
TCCTGCGTGACGTGCATCCCCTCGTGGACGTCCATGAATGTCGGCATGCCGTTCCTCCTCATCCGCGTAATCTCGCGACTCTCACTATGGTAGCGCCACCAATCGGCATCGGCTTGCCGATCTGAATGCGTGACGGCGCGGACGTCATCGTCGTCGGCGCCGGCCTCGCCGGACTGGTCGCCACGGCGGAGCTCGCGGAGGCGGGCCGCCGCGTGATCTTGCTCGAACAGGAGCCCGCACCGTGGTTGGGCGGGCAGGCCTTCTGGTCGTTCGGCGGCCTCTTTCTCGTCAACTCGCCGGAACAGCGCCGGCTCGGGGTTCGCGACTCGCAGGAGCGGGCGCAACAGGACTGGATGGTCACGGCCGGTTTCGATCGGCCCGAAGACCACTGGCCCCGCCAGTGGGCCGAGGCTTACGTGGCCTTCGCCGCCGGCGAGAAACGGTCATGGCTGCGCTCGCAAGGTATGCACTTCTTCCCGGTCGTCGGCTGGGCGGAGCGAGGTGGCTCCATACCTGGTGGCCCGGGGAATTCCGTGCCGCGCTTCCACGTAACGTGGGGGACGGGCCCTGCCGTCGTGGCGCCCTTTGAGCGGCGCGTTCGCGAGGCGGCGGCCAATGGCCTCGTCACCATCAAGTTCCGGCATCGCGTCGACACGCTTACGCTGAGCGGCGGGGCCGTCGACGGCGTGCAGGGCGCCGTCCTCGAACCAAGCGCGGTGGACCGAGGTCGACCGAGCTCGCGTCTGACGGTTGGTGAATTCGAGTTCCAGGCACACGCCGTGATCGTGACCTCGGGTGGACTCGGCGGGAATCAGGAGCTGGTCCGTAAGAACTGGCCCGCGAGACTTGGCGCTCCACCGCAGCAGATGCTGAGCGGTGTGCCGGCCCACGTTGACGGCCGGATGCTCGCTATCACCCAACGCGCGGGCGGTGCGTTCATCAACCGCGATCGCATGTGGCACTACGTGGAAGGGATCCAGAATTGGAACCCGATCTGGCCGGATCACGGGATCCGGATCCTGCCCGGTCCCTCATCGATGTGGTTCGATGCGCTCGGAAATCGCCTGCCCGCGCCGCTCTTCCCCGGCTTCGACACGCTCGGCACACTCGAGCAGGTGCGAAAGACGGGCTTCGACTATTCGTGGTTTGTTCTGACGCAGCGGATCATCAAGCGCGAGTTCGCGCTCTCCGGGTCCGAGCAGAATCCGGACCTGACGAACAAGGACGTTCGCCTGCTCCTGCAGCGGGTCGTCTCGAAGTCCGGAACAGCGCCGGTTGAAGCCTTCAAGGAACGGGGCGCCGACTTCGTCGTGTCGAGCAACCTCGGCGACCTGGTCCGAGGGATGAACGCGTTGGGTGACGCGACGCGCCTCGATCCCGTCACGTTGGAGCGCGAAATCGCAGCGCGTGACCGCGAGGTCGACAACCGGATGACCCGGGACGCGCAGATCCTCGCCATCCGTTCCGCGCGACGCTACCTTGGCGACCGGCTGATCCGGGTCGCGACGCCGCATCGACTCCTGGATCCAGCCGCCGGTCCGCTGATCGCGGTTCGCCTGCGAATCCTGACGCGCAAGACCCTAGGCGGGCTTCAGACCGACCTGTCGGGACGCGTTCTGCGATCCGACGGAACGCCGCTGGCGGGCCTCTACGCGGCGGGCGAGGTCGCCGGCTTCGGCGGAGGCGGGATGCACGGATACCGATCGCTCGAAGGCACCTTCCTCGGTGGTTGCCTGTTCTCTGGACGGGTCGCGGGCCGCGCCGTCGCCGCGGCGGTTTAGAGGACCAGCGCCATCGGGCTCTGCAGGAGGCGCTTGACTTCCTGCAAGAACTGCGCGGCCGTTACCCCATAGAAGACCCGATGGTCGACTGAGAGCGTGACGCGCATCCGCTTACCGGGGACGATCTGGCCGTCCTTCACCACGGGCTTGTCCTCGATCGCGCCGACCGCCAGGATGCCGGAGTCGTGCGGGTTGATGATGGCGGTGAACTGGTCGACGTCGTACATGCCAAGGTTCGAGATGCTGAAGGTGTTGCCCATGTAGTCCTGCGCCGAGGCCTTGTTGGTGCGTGCGCGCTCGATCAACTGCTTGGACTCGCTCGCGATGTCTTTGAGCGACTTCTGGTCGGCGTTGCGTAGCACCGGCACGATCAGGCGATCGGGAAGACCAACCGCGATCCCGATGTTGATGTCGCGCTTGCGCTCGATGCGGCCGTCGGCCCACGAGGCGTTCACCTCAGGAAACTTCGTCAGTGCCGTGGCGACGGCCTTGACCACCAGGTCGTTGAGGCTGATCGCCTCCGACTTGTCAACCGCCTCGTTGAACATCTGGCGAAGGCGGACGGCGTCGTCCATTGCGATCTCCGAGGTGACGTAGAAATGTGGCGCCGAGAACGCGCTCTGGGCAAGACGCATCGCGACCGTCGTCTGCAGCTTGGAGAGCTCGATCACCTCGACCTCGCCGGTTGGACGCGCGGTCGGCTGGCGCGTCTCGCGCGTGGGCTCGGCGGCGGCCGCTTGCGGCTGGGTCTTCTGTTGCGCGGCGGCCTCAACGTCCTCTTTCGTGATCCGCCCACCGGGGCCGGAGCCCCGCACGCGGCGCAGGTCGACGCCGTGTTCTTCGGCGAGGCGCCGGGCAACTGGCGAGACCCGCTGCCGCTCGCCATTCTCTTGCTCGGCCGGACGGCGGATCACATTGAGGGCAGCCTGCCCGGCCGCGCCGACTTCGGTACGGTCATCCGGTCCGCCGTGGGGGTATTGTTCGCCGCCGGCGTCGGCCGCGGCCTGGGCGGTGGCGGCCACCGCCTTATCGGCCTGGGCGACGTGCGCCTCCGGCTTGGTGGCCTGTGCTTTCGGTGCGTCGGCGGTGGCCGGGCGGGCGTTTTGCTTTGGCTCGGCGGCCTCGGCCTGACCCTGCGGCGCCGGCGCCTTCTCGGCTGCGGGGGTTGCACTGCCGTCGCCGATCTCGGCGATGACCGCCCCGATGGGAGCGCTTTCACCTTCGGGGACGACGATCTTGCTCAGCTTGCCGGTGGCGTAGGCCTCGACCTCGATGTTGGCCTTGTCGCTCTCGATCTCGACGAGCGGTTCGCCTTTTTGGACCTGGTCACCCTCTTTCTTCAGCCAGCGCAGGATCTTGCCGGTCTCCATCGAGTCCGACAGCCGCGGCATCTGGACGCTAGCCATTAGTTCTTTCCGAGCAGTGCCCTGGCCGTGACGATCACGTCCGCCTTGCCCGGGAAGGCGATCTTCTCCAGCCGCTTGTTGTAGGGCGCCGGCACCTCGGCGGCACCGATCCGTGCGACCGGCGCATCGAGATAATCGAAGGCTTCCTCGTAGACGCGGGAGGCGATCTCCGATCCCACGCCGTACGAGCGCCAGCCCTCTTCGACCGTGATCAGCCGGCTCGTCTTCTTCACCGACGCGATCACTGGCACCATGTCGAGCGGGCGGAGGGCCCGCATGTCGACTACCTCGGCGCTTATGCCTTCTTTTTCGAGCTCGGTGGCGGCGTCCATGGCCACGATCAGCATGCGCGAATGCGCGCAGATCGTGATGTGCTC
>VBFX01000196.1 GCA_005889395.1 Chloroflexota bacterium | reverse complement strand
CTACGACGTGGCGACGAACCGCTGGTTCGCCGACGTGCTGACCATCGATGTGAACCCGGTGAGCGATCCCGCTCACCACATTCGTGGTGGCGATTTCACCGGCACCAACCACCTCGATCTCGCCGTCAGCCAGACCGGGAATCCGGCCGGCGCCTGGACGATCTACCGCGTACCGGTCCAGGATGACGGTACGCAGGGAACCCCGAACCACGGCTGCACCGGCATTGCCCCCTACGGGCAGCCGACTCTGCCGACGAACCCCAACGCGTGCCTCGGCGACTACCCGCATCTGGGCGCCGATGCGAACGGGATTTACCTGACGACGAACGAATACTCGTTCTTCGGCAACGACTTCCATGGCGCCCAGCTGTATGCCTTCTCGAAGGCTGCGCTAGCGCAGGGCGCGGCCACCGTTAGCGTGACCCAGATCGACACCCACGGAATGGACAACGGGAACTCGGGCTTTACGATCTGGCCCGCCACCGCCCCGGCCGGTCTCAACTCGACGGCGAATGGCGGCACCGAGTACTTCCTCAGCTCCAACGCCGCGGATGAGGCGCACGGCAATGGCGTGGCCGTCGGCCCCAGGAGCTCGCACCAGTTGCTCGTATGGTCGCTCACGAACACCAGCTCGCTGGGCACCACGACCCCGTCGATCACACTCGCCCACAAAGTGCTGACCGTCGGCCTTTACGTGGTGCCGGCCCGTTCCGAGCAAAAGGTGGGTGATACGCCTCTGGCCGATTGCCTGAACAGCAACGCCTGCGGCACCTTCCTCAACGGTTTCGCGGATCCATTTGCGCCCAACCATGAGTACGCGCTCGATAGCAACGACACCCGCATGCAGCAGGTCGTCTTCGCAGCCGGCAAGCTGTGGGGAGCTCTCGACACCGCGGTCAATGCCTCCGCAAACACGAGGGCGGGCATCGAGTGGTTCGTGGTGGATCCGACCGCTAATGGCGGTGCTCTGGTCAACCAGGGATACCTGGCGGTCAAGCAGAATAACGTGACCTATCCGGCGATCGCTGTGCGGCCTGATGGCAATGGCGTGATGGCCTTTACCCTCGTCGGCCGTGACTTTTACCCGAGCGCCGCCTTCGCGTCGATCAACGCCTCCGGCGTAGGCGCGGTGCAGGTGGCCGCGACCGGCCTTGGCCCGGCTGACGGCTTCAGCGGTTACGCACTCTACAACGCTCCGAACCCCGCCCGTCCACGATGGGGCGACTATGGCGCCGCCGTGGTCGACGGAAACAACATCTGGCTTGCGTCGGAGTACATCGGACAGACCTGCACTCTGGCGCAGTACACCTCGACACCGTTCGGAAGCTGCGGTGGAACACGTTCCTCGCTCGCCAACTGGTACACCCGCATCACTGAGGTGCAGCCGGGCGGCTAAACGTCGAATGAACTGACGCCACGCGAAGAAGGCCGCCCGATAGCGGCCTTCTTTCATTTTGGGGGTGGCTCGTCGCGGCGCCAGTCATCGGAGATGAGTGAGTCGATGATTTCGCGGACACCAGCGCCGGCCTCGCCGCGCGTCACGCGTTTGGCTGTGGCCTTGAGCGTGTCGAGCGCGTTCGCGACGGCGACGCCGTATCCGCTCGTGGCCAGAAAGGCCTGGTCATTCTCGGCATCGCCGATGGCGACCACGCGCTCTGGGTCCAGCGCGAGTTCGTCGAGTGCCGCCCGCAGTCCGGTCGCCTTGTCGACTGAGGCGGGCAGCACCATGACCGATCCCTTGTTGAGGATCACCCGCAGGTCGAGGCCGAGCTCCCGGATCACATCCATCACGACCGTGTCGTTGGGCTGCACCGTAGCCACCACGACCTGACCCCGCCAGAGCGGCTCGACCCGGCGGCGTTGTAGCGTCTCGACGAAATGTGCGGGCGGCGGCGGCGCGAGAACCCGCGTATCACCATTTCCCGGCTGGTGGAGGACCGCGCCATTTTCGGCCACGATGGCGTCGAAGAGCCGGCCGTCGGGGAAGACGCGGAGGAGGTCGTTGAGCTGGCGACCGGTAACGAGGATCAGCTTTCGACCGGTGGCGGCGAGTCGCCGGAGGGCCGTCACGGTTTGAGGATCGACCGCGCCATCGGTCGCCAACGTGCCGTCGTAGTCGGTCGCGAGCGCAAGGAATCGCACGGCCTAGACGCGCTTCGGCGCGGAGCTGGCCGCGAGGATGATGCGGATCGGCCGATCGTGTCGCACGTAGTCCCAGGCCCAGGATGAGAGCGCGCTGATGCGGTTGCGGAAGCCGATCAGGTAATAGATGTGAACGAAGAGCCAGGTCAGCCAACCGAGAAAGCCGGTGAATTCCAGCCCGCCCGGCAGATGCGTGACTCCGGCGTTGCGGCCGATCGTCGCCATGGTGCCCTTGTCGAGATAGTGGAACGGCTCGCGCTCGCCCCGCACGCCACGGACGGCGTCCGCAATCGTGCGCGCCACGTAGCGCCCCGCCTGCATCGCGGGAGGCGACAGCATGGGCAGCT
>VBFX01000195.1 GCA_005889395.1 Chloroflexota bacterium | reverse complement strand
ATGACCGCTCGCCGGTCGACGTCACAGAACAGCGCGATCTTGTCCTTGAGGGCAACGCTGATCGCTCGCTCCGAACGGCAGACGATGGCGTCGGGCTGGATGCCGATGCTGCGCAGCGCCGCCACGCTGTGTTGGGTCGGCTTGCTCTTGAACTCCTCGGAGGCTTCGATGAATGGCACCAGCGTCAGGTGCACGTAAAAGACGTTCTTGCGGCCGAGGTCGTTCTTCAACTGCCGGATCGCTTCAAGGAAGGGAAGCGATTCGATGTCGCCGACCGTCCCGCCAACTTCGACGATCACGACGTCGGGGTTGTCTTCCCAGGTGACCCGCGTGATGCGTTCCTTGATCTCATTGGTCACGTGGGGGATCACCTGCACCGTCCCACCCAGGTAGTCGCCGCGTCGCTCCTTGGCGATCACCTCGGCGTAGATCTTGCCGGTGGTCACGTTGCTCGCCTTGCTCAGGTTCGTGTCGATGAAGCGCTCGTAGTGGCCAAGATCCAGGTCGGTCTCGGCACCGTCGTCCGTGACGAAGACCTCGCCATGCTGGTAGGGCGACATCGTGCCCGGATCGATGTTGATGTACGGATCCAGCTTTTGGAGGGAGACGCTCAGGCCGCGGGCCTTCAGGATGGTCCCTATGGACGCCGCCGTGATCCCCTTGCCGATCGAGGAAACCACGCCACCGGTTACGAAGACGTACTTCGGCACCGGAACTCTATTCTACGCCGGGTCAGCGCCGTTGGCGAGCGGGATTATCCACCCGACCGCGTTTTTTTACGTTAGTCCGCTGTCGATCTGACGTTGTAAGGTCAAGCAGTGTATCCGTACGGAGTGATCGGCAATTGTGAAACCGCCGCCCTGGTCTCCACCAGCGGCGCCGTCGACTGGTTCTGCTACCCGCGGTTCGACTCGCCCTCGATCTTCGCCGCCATCCTCGACCGGCAGCGGGGCGGCAGCTTCCGCGTCTCGCCGGTCAACCCGGTACCGACGGGCGAGCAGGCCTACCTGCGCGACACCAACATCCTCACGACGACCTTTCACCGCTCCGAGGGGACGCTGGTGGTGACCGATTTCATGCCGTGCTTCAACGAGGGCGAGCGCTTCCTGTCGCTAAAGCGCATCTGCCGCGGCATCGAGGCCCGGGGCGGGCCCGTCGAGGTGGAGTGCATGCTCGATCCCGCCCCCGCCTACGGTCGGGCGCGCACCAGCTTCGCCGAGCGCGAGGGCATCGTCATCGCCTCAGGCGGTGCGCAGGAGGTGATCCTGTCCTCGACCGTCCCCCTGCGCGGCACGGTCGAGGAAGTCGAGGGACGGCCGCGCTACGTCTTCCGATTTACGGTCGAGCCTGGGCCGCAGGTCTGGGTGACGTTGGGCTTCGGCGAGCGTTACTTCGCCCTCGGCCGGAAATTCCCGAGCAGCAGCGACGCCACCGAGCTCGCCGAGCGCACGCGCGCCTTCTGGGTCTCGTGGCTGGAACAGTGTCTCTATCACGGGCCATTCCAGGACGCCGTCCGGCGCTCCGCCCTGGTGATCAAACTGCTGACCTACGCGCCGACCGGCGCCCTGTGCGCCGCGCCGACCACCTCCATCCCGGAAGACCCGGGCGGGGATCGCAATTGGGATTACCGGTACTGCTGGCTCCGCGACGCGTCGTATGGGATCGCCGCCCTCTTTCGCGCGGGTTTCTCGCAGGAGGCCGTCGACTTCATCAACTGGATCCGCGACCGCGCCTACGACCACGACTTCGCGATGCAGATCCTGTATCGCGTCGACGGCGACCCGCACCTCCCCGAATCGTTCCTCGAGCACCTGGCCGGCTTCGAAGGCGCCCGGCCGGTGCGCATCGGCAACCGCGCCTCCGGCCAGCGGCAGCTCGACGTCTTCGGTGCGGTGATCGACTGCATGGCCGTCTACCAGCGCAAGGGTGGCTTCATCTCCACCAAGCTGTGGCACGTGATCGAGCGCTTCGCCGATGGCATCTGGGAGTTGAGTCGTGAACCCGACAACGGCATCTGGGAATTCCAGGGGGAGCGCAAGCACCACACCCATAGCAAGCTCTGGTGCTGGGTGGCATTGGACCGGGCGATCACGCTGGCGAAGGGCACCGGCAACACCTCCCACCTGGAGACCTGGGAACAGCAGTCGGCGGCCTTGCGAGCGGAGATCGAGACGCGGTCCTGGAATCCGAAGATCGGCGCCTTTACCCAGGCCTACGACGATGAGTGCCTCGACGCCGCGGTGCTGCAGATGCCGGTGCTGGGCTTTCTGCCGGCGACCGATCCGCGGATGCGCGCCACCATCGAGACCCTGAGCCAGCGGCTGCTGAATGGGCCTTATGTCCGCCGCTACGACTGCAGGGACGACCAGGGCTACCTGAGTGCGGCGTTCCTGCTCTGTAGTTTCTGGTATGTCGACGGCCTCATCGGCATGAACCGGCTCGACGCCGCGGAGCGCCAGCTCGCCGAGCTGATCGAGTTGTCCTCACCGCTGGGACTGCTCGCGGAAGGCCATGACCCGGTCTCGGGGGCCCCTCGAGGCAACTTTCCCCAGGCCTACAGCCACCTCGGCGTCATCGACAGCGCGGTGCGCCTGGAGCGGGCTCGCGCCGCCGAACAGGCGGCTGCCCCGACGCGCGAGCCCCAGGAAGCCGCCGGCTAATCCACCGAGGCGGTGGCCGTGGCGCCGCGCGGCTCGAGGATGAGCAACTTGGTCTCGTCGACCGACGGCGTCCCCGAGATTTGCAACTTGGGCTGCGGCGTGAGGTCGGTTGCGCCCATCTCCTTGGCGAACTTCTCCACACCTTCGAGGTTCTGCGCCAGCAGCGTCAGACCGGGCAGCTTGTAGGAAATCGGAACGACCAGCTTCGGCTCGATCTGGTTGACGATCTCAGTCGCCTGCGCCGAGTTGATGTGGCTGCCGCCGCCGATCGGCACGAAGAGCACGTCGATCTTGCTGCCGATCCCCTCGAGCTGATCCTCACTGAGCCCGTGCCCGAGGTGACCGAGATGACAGACACGAAGGTCGTCGATTTCGACGGTATAGATGAAATTCTTTCCTCGCTCCGCGCCCTTCTTGGCGTCGTGATAGGTCTGCGTCCCGGTCATGGCGACCGCCTTGATCTCGAACTCGCCGGCGCCCGTCACGATGTGGGGATCCCCCGCCAATCCCTGCAGGCTGAAGTGGGTCGGGTCTTCATGGGTGAAGATGACGATCTGAACGTTGAGCCGGACCGGGGCGAGCCCGAGCTTCGGCTCGTAAGGGTCGATCATCACGGTCGCCTCGCGTCCCCGAAGCCGGACGGCGTTCAGGCCAAAATAGGTGATCTCCATCGGCCCGTAGTCTACATTCGGTCGGGTGCGGCGACGCCCATCAATCCGAGGGCGTTGGCGATCGTCGATCGCGCCGCGCGCGAGAGCAGGACGAGCTCATCGGTGAAGAAGGCCAGCCGGTGCGGTTCGCGCGCCTCGGCGGCTTCGCGCACGACATCCGGCCAGCGCAACATCACCCGCATCAGCTCGAGCTCCCACTCGGAGTCGAGCCGGTCGAGGACAGCGTCGGCGCCCACGCCGGCGCCGAAGGTCAGCACGTTGGCGAGCCGCGCATGCGCGTACTGCGCGTAATAGACCGGGTTCTCGCTCGACTGGCGCCGTGCCAGGTCGACGTCGAACTCCATCTGCGCATCGGCCGAACGCAGCAGAAAGAAGTAGCGCACGGCGTCAGGCCCGACTTCGTCGAGCATCTCCTTCAGCGAGATGCCGACGCCCGCGCGGCGCGACATCCGCACGATTTCCTCTCCCCGCTTGACGGACACGAGCTGGACCAGCAGAACGGCGAGTCGCCCCGGATCGATCCCGAGAACCGCCAGCGCCTCCCTCACGCGACCGATCTGGCCCTGGTGGTCGGCGCCCCAGACGTCCACCACACGGTCGAAGCCCCGCTTCTCGAACTTATCCCGGTGATAGAGGATGTCGGACCAGAAGTAGGTCGGGTAGCCGTCGCGCTTGATGAGTACTTCGTCCTTTCCGCTGTCGGACTTGAACCACGTGGCGCCATCATGCTGGGCTACCCGGTCTTCCTGGATGCGGCGCTGGACCCACTCGACGCCGAACTCGGACAACGTCACCGGCTCAGGCGAGATAGCCCGGGCCGTGGCTTCCGTCGCGATCTCCGTGACATAGTCCCCGCTGTATCCGCCATCGGGCACGGGCTGGTCGAGCATGCGGGCCTGGATGGATTCACCGAGGAGGCGGACCTGCCGACCCCTGTCGTTGACGTAGTACTCGCGCTGGACGTCGAATCCCGAAGCTGCCAGGAGGCGTGCCGTCACATCCCCCACGACCGCGCCACGCGCGTGGCTGAAGAGCAGCGGCCCGGTGGGATTCGCGCTGACGAACTCGACCTGGATTTTCGCGCCGCGTCCGATCTCGCTTCTCCCCCACCGGTCCTCGGCGTCCGCGATGGACGCGAGCTGTCCCTGCAGCCAGGCCGGTTCGAGGGTGACATTGATGAATCCCGGCGCCGCCACCGTGGTGCGGCCGAACGACGGCGGGAGCACCATCGCCGCGGCCAGCTCATTGGCGATCGTGATCGGCGGCTGGCGGAGTGTCCGAGCGAGCTTCAGCGGCAGCGTCACCGAGTAGTCGCCATGGGTGGGGTTCTGGGTTCGCTCCACCAATACCACCGGCAGTTCTTTCGCGTCTGGCGGCCAGCCGGCGCTCGAGCTGACGGCGTGGCGGACCGCCTGGTCGATGATCGACGATGGCGATTTCGGCGGCGCCGCGATCAGGGGTGTGTTCCGAGCGTGACCTGGAGCGTCTGGTTCTTGCCGCCGCGGTAGATCGTGACCGAGACCTTGGTCCCAGGCGCGTACTGGCGCAGCACGTCCTTTAGCGGATGCGAGTCGTCGATCGACTGGCCATTGACCTTGGTGATGACGTCCTGAACCTTGATCCCCGCGCGGTCTGCCGGCGAGCCGGGCGTGATCGCCGTGACCGCGGCGCCAACCACGAGCCCGCTGGCGGCGGCGGCGGTCTCATCGAGCTGGTTGTAGGTGACGCCCAGGAAGGGACGGTTGACGTGCCCGGTCTGGATCAACTGGTTGGCGATGTCCCGGGCCGCGTTGCCATCCAGCGCGAAACCGAGGCCAGGGCCGGCCTGCGCCTGCTCGATCGCAAAGTTCACGCCGACGACCTGGCCGGCGGAGTTCAAGAGCGGACCACCGCTGTTGCCGGGGTTGATCTGGGCGTCCGTCTGGATGGCATTGAGGATGTTTTCCACCTGGCCGGTAGACGGGTTGGGGATCGAGATGAAGCGGTGGAGCGCGCTGATGACGCCCTTCGTGACGCTGTTCTGCTGGCCGAGAGGGCTCCCGATCGCGATGGCGAGCTGCCCAACCTTGAGCGCGTTCGAGTCGCCCCAGCTCAGCGCCGGCAAGTTCTGCGCGTCGACCTTGATGACCGCGACGTCGTCCTCAGGGCTGGTGCCGATGACGCGGGCATCGAACTTCTTCGCCCCATCACGCAGGATGACCTGGAGCTGCCTGGCGTTTTCGACGACGTGGTTGTTGGTCACGATGTAGCCATCGGAGCGAACGATGAACCCGGACCCGATCCCATGCTGCTCCGACTGGAGGATCATGTCCGGCGACGAGATCGTGGTCTTGATTTCCACGACTGACTTGCCATCCTGGTCGGCGACGCTGATCACCGCCGACT
>VBFX01000060.1 GCA_005889395.1 Chloroflexota bacterium | reverse complement strand
CGCTGATCGACGAGCACGGCGCGGCGGCGGTGGCCCACTGATGCTGATTCCCTGCCCCTGGTGCGGCGACCGGGAGGAGGTCGAGTTCAAGTACGGCGGCTCAGCGGACGTGATGTATCCCAGGGAGCCGGAGTCGGCCGACGATGCCGAGTGGGCGCGCTTTGTCTTCTTTCGGCCGAATCCGAAAGGCAAAACGACCGAGCGTTGGGTGCATACCGCCGGTTGCCGGCGCTGGTTCACGCTGGTTCGTGACACGGTGACGCACCAAATCACGCCGGCATGAGCCGTGTAGCTTCGGGCGGACGCATCGACCGGACCCGTGCGATCCGATTCAGCTTCAATGGCACGCGGTATGGGGGCTACGAAGGCGACACCCTGGCGTCAGCCTTGCTGGCGAACGACGTCCGCGTCGTGGCAAACAGCGTCACCTACGGCCGGCCACGCGGGGTATTCAGCGCCGGGATCGAAGAGCCGAATGCGCTAGTGCAGGTGGGTCACGACACCATGCTTCGCGCGACGCAGGTCGAGCTCGTCGATGGGCTCGAGGCGATCGGCCTGAACGGCCGCGGACGGCTGAGCTCGGAGCCAGACACCGGCCGCTACGACAAGATCTACGCCCACTGCGAGGTGCTGGTCATCGGAGGCGGGCGGGCTGGCATCACGGCGGCACTGGAAGCCGGCCAAACAGGCGACCGGGTGATCCTGGTCGATGAACAGGCCGAGCTCGGAGGACGCCTGCTGGGCGCCGGATGGAACGACTGGCTCGAGGCCAGTCTTGCGACGCTCCGTTCCCAACCGGATATGCGGCTGCTAACCCGAGCGACGGCCTTCGGCCACTACGACCAGAATCTGGTACTGATCGCCCAGCGGTTGCCGAACGGCGGCCGGCTGTGGCAGGTCCGAGCGAAGCGCGTCGTGCTCGCGACCGGGGCACACGAGCGGCCCTTGATCTTCGCGAACAACGATCGGCCGGGCATCATGCTCGCCGGCGCGGCACGGACCTACATCAATCGATATGGCGTTGCACCGGGTAATCGCGCCGTAATCTTCACGAACAACGACAGCACCGACGCTGTCGCGGCCGACCTCAAGCGCGCCGGCATCAGCGTCGAGGCAATCGTCGACGTCCGAGCCGGAGAAGCGGTCGTCGACACAATTCCCTCGCCCGCTGGCGGGGGAGGGCAGGGTGGGGGCGTTCGCGCCGTCGTCCTCGCCACACTTACGGGCAGCGGGGCGCGCCGCGAGGTCGAGTGCGACCTGCTTTGCGTTTCCGGTGGATTCAACCCGACGCTCCACCTCTTCAGCCAGGCGCAGGGTCGACTTCGCTACGACGAAGGCCTGGCGTGCTTCATGCCGGACTCGGCGCCACCCGACGTCGAGGTGGTCGGTGCGGCCGCCGGCGATCTGGCTGGCCGCGGCCAGGGAACGATCATGCCGTACTGGGTCGTCCCTAGCGATGGGCGCGATTGGTCGACGCATTTCGTCGACCTGGAGCGCGACGTCACGGTGGCCGACGTGCGCCGCGCCCTGGATACCGGCATGCGCTCCGTCGAGCACGTCAAGCGGTTCACCACAATCGGCACCGGCAGCGACCAGGGCAAGACGGCTGGCATCAACGAAACGGCCATCGTCGCGACGCAACTGGGCCAGCCGGTGGGGGCCGTCGGCGTGACGACATTCCGCCCACCGTATGTGCCGGTTTCATTCGGTCTGATGGCCGGCCGAAACCGCGGCGACCTCTTCGACCCAATTCGAATGACGGCCATGCATCCCTGGCACGTTGCCCACGGGGCCGTTTTCGAGAACGTCGGCCAATGGAAGCGGCCCTGGTATTTCCCGCGACATGACGAAGACATTGAGGCGGCCGTGTTGCGCGAGTGTCAGGCCGCGCGCGAGAGTGTGGCGGTGATGGACGCGTCGACGTTGGGCAAGATCGACATCCAGGGCCCGCATGCGGTCGAGTTCCTCAATCGGATGTACACGAACGCGTTCGACAGCCTGAAGGTCGGCTCCTGCCGCTACGGCCTGATGTGCAAGGTGGATGGCATGGTCTTCGATGACGGCGTCGTGATGCACCTCGCACCCGACCATTGGTTGGCGACCACTACGACGGGCGGCGCCGCAGCCGTGCTCGATTGGATGGAGGAATGGCTCCAGACCGAGTGGACCGACCTCCGCGTACACCTGACCTCGGTCACCGACCATTGGGCCGACGTGGCCGTGGTCGGCCCGCGCTCGCGGGATGTCGTCGGCGCCTTGTTCCCTGAACTCGCCCTCGACCCGGAGAGCTTCCCGTTCATGGCGATTCGCGAGAGCGACACTGGAGGGATCCCCGTGCGCCTTCACCGCATCACGTTCTCCGGCGAGCTTGCCTACGAGCTCTGGACGCCACGCTGGTACGGCCTTGCGCTCTGGGAAGCCGTGATGGCGGCAGGCGAGCCTTTTGGGATTACGCCCTATGGCACGGAAACGATGCACGTGCTCCGCGCCGAGAAGGGTTACATCATCTGCGGCCAGGAGACCGACGGGACGGTCACACCGCAGGACCTCGGCATGAGCTGGATCGTCTCGAAGAAGAAGGCCTTCATCGGCCAACGGTCCCAGCGCCGGAGCGATACGGCCAGGCCGGATCGGAAGCATCTCGTTGGTCTGCTTCCTGTCGACGGTGACCAGCTTCTGCCGGAAGGTGCTCAGCTGGTCGTGGAGCCCGAGGGAGCCATTCCCATGAAGATGGTGGGTCACGTGACATCCAGCTATCGCAGCGCAACCCTCGGCCGCACATTTGCCCTGGCCATGCTGCAGAGCGGCCGCGAGCGACTTGGCGCGATGGTGTACGCGCCGCTCAACGGGCACATCGTCGGGGCGACCGTGACCGAGCCGATCTTCTACGACAAGGAGAACGTCCGTCGTGATAGCTGAGGCGGTTCGCCGGAGCCCACTGGCAGAATACGTCGACAAGTTCGCAGCTTTGTCGGCCGATAGCCGCGGTGACCTCTCGATCCGGGAGGTTCCCTTCGTTTCGCAACTGAATCTCCGAGCCGACCCCAAAGACGCCGTCCTGATACAGTCGTTTGCCGCGGTCCTCGGTTTCGCATTACCCACCGTACCGAATACCGTTGCCTCGCGCGAAGGCCGCCGAGCCCTGTGGCTGGCTCCCGATGAGTGGCTGGTTGTTGGCCCCGAAGGTCAGCAGGGTGTGATCGAGCAAGAACTGCGGAATGGTCTCAACGGCGCCTTCAGCTCGATCGTCGACGTCTCGGCCAATCGAACCGTGCTCGAGCTTCGCGGCGCGATGGCGCGCGACCTCCTAACTCATGGAGTAGCGATTGATCTCGACGAGCGCTCCCTCGGCATCGGGCGGTGCGCCCAGACCATGCTCGCGAAAGCCCAGGTCATCCTCGAGCGCCGCGACGATTCGGCATTCGTCCTCTACGTTAGGGCCTCGTTCGCCCACTACGTTGCCGACTGGCTCCTCGACGCCCTGGCGGAGTAGCCTGTCACCGTGCCGGACACTGCCGTCAAACTGCTAGCCAAGCACTACGCGGTCGCTCACGGCCGGGTCGTCGAGTCGGCCGGACGGACCGAGGACAGCCAATTCGCGAAATCCATGGGCACCCGGGTACACAGTGTCGCCTGGCAGGTCTGGCACATCGCTCGCTGGGATGACCGCTTCGCGGAGATCATGATCGACAAGACGCCGGACCTGGGTGGCCGGTTCGGACCACCCGGACAGATTTGGGCGAGGGAATCGCTGGCGAAACAATGGGGCTTACCGGTCGGGCAAATGGGCAAACGCGACACCGGGACGGGAATGGACGATGAGCCGGCGGACGCCCTTCGTCTTCCGGGTAAAGCCGTGGTTCTCGACTACGCCCAACGGGTCTTCGCGCATCTGCAGGCCGTCCTGAAAGCCATGCCTGACGAGAGCTTGTTCGCTGTCATGGCGGACGATCCCGACGGCGACAGCTACGCCGACAACATCATGATCTACCTGGATCATGTCGAGCGTCACCTCGGGATGATCGAAGCGCTGAGGGGGTTGCAAGGAACCGCCGGTAGTGCCACGGAGTAGCTGATGGCTGGCTGCTCTTACGTTAGCCCAGTGATCCGTCCGCTGGAGTCAATGTCGATCCGGGTGTAGGCCGGTTCTTTCCCGAGGCCGGGCATCAGCTGGATGTCGCCAGCAAGAGCAACAACAAAGCCGGCCCCGGCGGACGGATAGACGTTTCGGACGGGCAGCGTGAAGCCCCGCGGCCGGCCCTTCAGTGCCGGATTGTGCGAAAGCGATAGATGCGTCTTCGACATGCAGACCGGCAACGTGCCCATGCCGCGCTCGGTCAGCCAGTCGATGCGCTTCTGGCACTCTGGTAGGAACTCGACGTCGGCCGCGCCGTAGAGGCGCCGGGCAAGCGTCTGGATCTGCTCGCGGATCGGCGTGTCGGGCGAATACAGCGGAGCGAAGTTGCTGCCATTCTGTGTGGCGCCCAGCACGGCCTCGGCCAGCTCGACGGCTCCCTCGCCGCCGTGGCCGAAGCCGTCGTTGACAACGGCCGCATCGGCGCCGAAATCCTTCGCGAGCTGCGTCAGAAGGTCAAGCTCGCGTTCGGTATCGCTCGGGAATCGGTTGACGCCTACCACGGCGCGCATGCCGAAGGCTTTGACGATGTCGATGTGGGCCGCGAGGTTCTCGCCGCCCCGCTTCAAGGCGTCGAGGTCCTCGGTGCCGAGCTTGGCCAACGGCACGCCGCCGTGCGACTTGAGCGCGCGCACGGTCGCAACCACCAGCGCGGCCGCCGGTCGCAGGTGACCGTAGCGCGCGACGATATGGGCGAATTTCTCGAGGCCGAGGTCGGCGCCGAAGCCAGCCTCGGTGACCACAACATCGGCGAGCTTGAGGGCAATCTGGTCCGCGAGCAACGAGTTGTTGCCGTGGGCGATGTTGCCAAAGGGACCGGCATGCACCAGCGCCGGCTGGCCCTCCATCGTCTGCACGATGTTCGGGAGCAGCGCCTCCTTGAGCAGCACCGTCATCGCGCCGGCGACACGCAGATCCTCCGCGGTGATGAAGCTGCCGTCCTTGCGCTGCGCCACGATGATTCGCCCGATCCGTTGCCGGAGGTCTCCGAGATCGCTGGCGAGCGCCAGGATCGCCATGATCTCGGAAGCCGCCGCGATGATGAAACTCGATTCGCGCGGCACCCCGTGCTCGTCGCCACCTAGCCCGGTGACAATGTGTCGAAGCGCCCGATCGTTGACGTCCAGCGTCCGCGGCCAGGTGATGAAGCTGGGACCCACTTCGAGCTGACCATGAAAGATGGCCGCGTCGATAACGGCCGCCAGGAGGTTGTGCGCCGCCTCCACGGCATGGATGTCACCGGTGAAGTGGAGATTGATTTCCTCCATGGGGACGATCTGCGCCATGCCGCCGCCGGTGCCACCGCCCTTGATACCGAACAACGGCCCGGTCGAGGGCTGCCGCAGACAGAGCGCCACGCTGGTCCCGATGCGCCCGAGCCCCTGCGTCAGGCTGATGGCGCTCGTGGTCTTGCCCTCCCCTGCTCGGGTCGGCGTGATCGCGGTGACGACCACCAGCTTTCCATCCGGTCGGCTTTCGAGGCGCTTCAGGGTGTCGAGGCTGATCTTGGCCTTGTACGGGCCGTAGGAGATCATCTCCGAGTCCAGCAGACCGAACTCCCGACCAACCTCCAACACCGGCCGAAGTCTGTGAGGCTGAATGGTTTCGAGCGTTTTCGCTGCCTGACTCATGCTCCCTCCTGCGCGGCATCCATCAGCTTCGATCTTGGGTTTGCCGCGTCGAGTTCCTTGACGAGCAAGTTCGCGACCTCTTCCGCCGAGCCAGCCCGCTCCTCCGTTTCGCCCCAGCGCCACGCCTCCAGGTACGCATCCATCTCGGTCGACCCGTCCTTCATCGCGAACGCATCGATCGCCGCCTGGAAACGGTCTGGCAGCATGCGCTTCACCTCGCCGCTCTCGTCCCAGGCCTTGACCTGCGCCGGAATGTGCTTCCAGAACATCACCTGGTACTTCGCCATCACGCGGCCTCGACGAGCTCCGCGAGCCGGGTCTCGAGCTGGCCGAACCCGACGTGCCGCACCTCGAGCGGCAACCCGAGATAGGTCGCGATTTCCTGTGCCTTTTCGGTGAGGCGAGGGTCCACAAACTGAGCGAGATAGAGAAGGTCCGTGTAGTTCTGGAAGTAGACCGGCTTGAGCTCGGGATACCGGTCGAGGCCAAGCCCGCGGACAACGGCCCGTTCGAAGTTGCGCACCAGCCAGTCGGTCAGGAAGAACGTCGCCGGGCGCCCGTCCGCAATCCGATCGAAGTCGCTGCCGGCAAACATCTCGTAGCAGTGGGGTCCGCGTACCCGCACCGCCCCGTAGCGATCGAGAACCGGTTCGAGCGCGCCGGCGGTGCCGCAATCGCCGTAGACGACCACGACCTGGTGATATCCGCTCGACAGTTGTTCGAGTTTCCGATCGACGGCTTCCACGATCTTCTTTGGATAGAAGTGATGCATGGCGGGCACGCCATAGATGTCGACATCCCAGCCGTGCTCGTCCACGATGGTCTTGACCTCTTTCCCGAGGGCTCCACAGATCAGCAGGGCGAGGTTCTTCACCGCAACGTCTCCAGCTCCGGAAACTGCAGCACCGACACGAACGAATCATTGAAGTCCGAGCGGCCGGACAACTCGACGTACTCGATCTTGTCGGGCAGCTCGAAGGCAACCTGCCGCTCGCGGAAGGAGAGGAGCGACATCTTGGCGCCCTCGCCGGCGGTGTTGCCCACCGACAGGATGCGGTCGACGTCGACCGGCGGCACCAGTCCGATGATCTTCGCGCTCTCCGGGTTCAGGTAGGAGCCGAACGAGCCGCCGAGCAGGACTTCGTCCAGGTCGGCGACGGTCACGCCCATAACGTCCATCAAGACCTTGATGCCGGTGGCGATCGATCCCTTTCCGAATTGCAGCTCGCGTACGTCACGCTGGCTGAGGTAGACGTTCTCGGCGAGGAGGAAGGCGCGCACGCCATCGATCGTGATCAGCCGGTCTGAGAGGGGATGTTCCGGGACCTCTTCGCGGCTGCGCATCTTGCCGCCGGCGTCGAGCAGGCCGACGAGCCGGAGCTGTGCCACGGTGTCGACGAGGCCCGAGCCGCAAATCCCTTTGGGCGGGATGTCACCGCCGATCACCTGGAGCTCGACATGGTCGCTCAGGGTCACGCCTTCGATGGCGCCGTCGGTCGCGCGCATGCCGCAACGGATCTGGCTACCCTCGAACGCGGGGCCGGCGGGCGCCGCGGTGCAGAGGACGCGCTTGACCGAGCCGAGCACGATCTCGCCGTTGGTCCCGACGTCCACGAAGACCCGGAGCTTGTCCTCGCGGGCGAGCCCGGTGGCCACGACGCCCGCGACGATATCCGCGCCCACGTAGGCGCCGATCACCGGCAGCGTCTGGACGTACCCACCGGGATGAATGTCGAGGCCCACCTCGCGGGCGGGGAGATAGAGCGGTTCGCGGAAGGCGGGCGTGAACGGCATCATCGAGATCGGCGTCGCGTCGATGCCGAGCAGCAGATGCAGCATCGTCGCGTTGCCGACGACGACGGTTTCGTAGACGCGCTCACGCGCAGCGCCGGCGGATTCGTAGAGCTCCTGCAGGACCGTGTTCATGGTGCGCTGAATGGCCTCGCGCAGCTCCGCCTTGGCCTCATCGCCCTGCATGCCGTGGCTGATCCGGGAGATGACGTCGGCGCCGAACGGTGCCTGGCCGTTGAGCGTCGACCGGACGGCCTCCGCCATTCCCGTGCGCAGGTTCATCAGCGTGCCGACGACCGTCGTGGTGCCCAGGTCGAAGGCGACACCGTAGCTCTCCTCGCGCGTGTCGCCCGGTTCGACGGCGATCAGCTGATCGCCGCCAAGCACGGCCGTAACCTTGAACTCAGCGCCGCGAAGCAGGGCAGGGAGCGTGCGAAGGACGCGAAGGTCGGCCTTCATGTCGAAGCCCTCGGCGGTGAGGGCGTCGCGGAGTCGCTCGATGTCGCTGCGCTGGTCCTCGAGATCCGGCTCGGTCAGCTCCACGTAGACCTTCCGGACGTTGGGATCGAGCAGCACCAGCCGGTTGACGCCCATGGTCGCGGCCTTCGGAACTCGTAGGAGCTCCGGCACCGTAACCGTCGTGTCCTCGTAGACCTTGGCCTGGCAAGAGAGTCGCCAACCGGCCTCGAGTTCCCCCAGCCTCAGTTGCTTTCGATCGGCAATCGTGATCTCTGCGCCGCCCTCGAGCACCTGCACCTTGCATTTGCCGCAGGTGCCGCGGCCACCGCAGGTGGAGTCGATCGGAAGCCCGATCCAGTGCGCGGCACTGAACAACGTCGTCCCTGGCGGTACCCGGGTTGCCTTGTCGAACGGCTTGTAGATGACTTCGAGCTTTTTCTGGATCATCCGGCGGGGACCGCCTTCTTCTGCTCGGCGCGGAAGGCCGAGATCCAGTTCATGGCGTATTCGTCATGACCAAGGAGAAGGTCGGAGGCCTGCACAGCCTTGCGTACTTCTGGCACCAACGGGTTGGTGATGGCGCAGGTCAATCCCGCGTGCATCGCAACTGGGAAGAAGGCCGCGTTCAGAATGTGCCGGTCCGGCAGGCCGAACGACACGTTGGAAGCGCCGCAGATCATGTTGTTCCCGAGTTGCTCTTTGATCAGCCGCATCGTCTCCAGCGTCACGAGCCCGGCCTGTGGGTCGGCCGCGACCGTCATCGCGATCGGGTCGATGATGACGTCCTCCGCTGGGATGCCGTAGTACTTCGCGCGCTCGATGATCCGGCGGGCGATCTCGACCCGCTCCTGCGGCACCATCGTGATGCCCGTTTCGTCGTTGCTCATGCCGATCACCGCGGCGCCGTGTTTCTTGACGACCGGCAGGATCCGGTCCATGCGCTCGTCCTCGGCGGTGACGGAGTTGACGAGGGCCTTGCCTTCGTAGGCGGCCAGCGCAGCCTCGAGCGCCTCGATCACCGATGAGTCGATGCAGATCGGCACATCGGTCACCTCGCCGACGGCTTTGATCGTCGCCACCAGGAGCGCCGGCTCATCCACCAGGGGTACGCCGGCGTTGACATCGAGCATCTGGGCACCGGCCTCGACCTGGGCGATGGCGTCGGACCTGACCCGATCCATCACACCGGCTTTCATCTCGGCGGCCAGGACCTTGCGTCCGGTGGGATTGATCCGCTCGCCGATCATCACGAATGGCCGGTCGCCGGAGATGACGACCTCTCGGGAGCGGGAACGAAGGATGGTTTGCATCAACGGCTCCCCCCGACGGTCGCCAGCGGACTTACGGTCGGCCTCGGAAGGAGACCCGCGGCCTCGGCCACCTGCACGACGCCCTCCTCCCACTTGATCCCGATCAGGTGGACGCCCGCCACGCCGGGGATCTCGCGCACGGCCTTGACGAGCTCGACCGCGATCTGAATGCCTTCCTGGGACTGGCGGGCGGGCGGCGTCTTCTCGAGCCGGTCGACGACCGCGTCCGGCACGTGCAATCCCGGGACCTTCTCGCGCATGTAGCGAGCACTGCGAGCCGAGCGCGGGATGCCGATCGAGGGAATGATGAACACCTTGTCGAGGAGGCCGAGGTCGCCCACAATCGACATAAAGCGCGTGAAGAGCGGCGCGTCGAAGACCAGCTGTGTCTGAATGAAATCGGCGCCGGCCCGGACTTTCTTCTGGAGCCGTAGCGGGCGGAATTCCAGCGGAGGCGCGAAGGGATTCTCTACCGCGCCGATGAAGAAGGACGGGGCCTGTTCGAGTTTTCGCCCACTCAGGTAGACACCGCGATCGCGCATGCCGGCGGCGACTTCAATGAGCTGCATCGAATCGATGTCATAGATCCGGCGAGCTTCGGGATGATCGCCGGCGGTCACATCGTCGCCGCTCATCAACACGATGTTGCGGACGCCGAGCGCCGCGGCACCGAGCAGGTCCGCCTGCAGGGCGAGCCGATTCCGGTCGCGGACCGTCAGCTGCATGATGGGCTCGATCCCTTTCTCCACCAGGAGATGGGCCGCGGCCAGCGACGACATGTGGACATGGGCGCCGGTGTTGTCGGTGCAGTTGACGGCGTCGACCGATCCTCGCAGGACCTCGGCCAGCCGCCAGGTGGCCTCGGGATCGGCGCTATTGGTGGACGTAAGCTCGGCGGTGACCACGAAGCGGCCGGCGCGCAGCAATCCGGCAAGTCGGCTAGGAGCTGGCATGCGGCTCCCAACCCTTTGGGGCGACGCCGTCTCGACCACTGGCGAGGTTGATCCACGAGGAGGTTCCCTGCAGCTGCCAATCGACGGGCTTCTGCAGGTGCTCGATGTGATCCTTGAAGACGGGCAAGCGCCGCGAGCCCTCCCAGGCTTCGACCCAGACGCACCGCTGGTCCGGATAGACCTCGCAATTGCCGTTGGCGCGCACGCCGCCGCAGGGGCCGTTGCGGAGATTCTTGGGGCAGCGCATCGGGCAGCTGAGGCCGGTCGAGTGCAGGATGCACTGACCGCACATGCGGCAGTCCCAGACCGCTTCCTTTAGCGGCTTCTCGACGGCGACCACGAGGCGCTCGATGACGCGCACCGTGCTAGCCCTTACGCAGCGTCTTGTCGATGAGCTCGACCGCCTGAGTCAGTGCTGCGTTCTCAGCGGCCTGCGCCGCGCCGACGATCTGCTTGGCCATCCTGGTGGCGAAGGAGGCGTCGGGCGCGTAGTGGTCGGCGCCGGCGAGCTTCGCGTATTCCTCGGTGACCGGAGCGCCGCCAACCATCACGGTGACCTTGTCGCGCAGGCCGGCCTTCTCCAGAGCCTGGATATTCACCTTGAACATCGGCATCGTGGTCGTGAGAAAAGCCGAGAAGCCGACGATGTGCGGTTCGTTGGTTCGCACCGCTTCCACGAACTTCTCCGGCGGGCAGTTGACGCCGAGGTCGACGACTTCGAAGCCGGCGCCCTCCAGCATGATGATCACCAGGTTCTTGCCGATGTCGTGGATGTCGCCCTTGACGGTGCCGATGACGTACTTTCCAATCGGTTTGGCGCCGGTCTCCGCGATCAACGGCCGCAGAATCACGAGCGCTCCCTGCATCGCGCGCGCTGCAATCAGCATCTCGGGCACGAAGAAGTCACCTTTCTCGAATCGGCGGCCGACCTCCTCCAGCGATGGGATCAGTGCCTTGAAGAGGATGTCCATCGGATCCATGCCGAGCTTGAGCGCTTCCTCGGTCAGAGCCTTCACCTCGGGCGCGTGCCCGTTGAGCGTGTGATCGAACAGTTCCTGTCGAATCTCCTCTTCCCGACTCATGCCTCGCCTCCTCCAGGGATGTAGCCCATTCGTCGCGAGATGGCCTCGCCCGCCTCTTTCGTCAAATCACCAAGCTCCGTGAGCCGCTGGGGGGTCACGCGGTACGAGGGCCCGGCCACACTGACCGCCGCCTGGACTCGTCCGTCGGCGGCCCGCACGGGGGCGGCCACGGCATTCAACCCGAGCTCGAGTTCTTCGAGGGTGAACGCGTAACCCTCCTCGACCACGCGGCGGAGCTGCTTCTCGAGCGTGCGTGGGTCGGTAATGGTTCGAGGCGTCAGTCGGGGTAGCGTCCCGGCGAGGAGTTGCTGACGCTCTGCCTGCGGTAGGTACGCGAGCAGGACTTTGCCGTTCGACGTGGCGTGGAGTGGCGTCTGTTTGCCGACCCAGTTGACGTTGACGACCAGGTTGGGCGCCGCGATCTGGTCGATGTTCACTACCTGGCTCCCCTGGAGGATCGCCAGGTTGACGGTCTCGCCGGTGCGCAGCGCGAGTTCCTCAAGTACCGGGCGCGCGACCCGAGCGAGGTCGAGCTCGGAAACAACCGAGCCCGCCAGGCGCACCAGGCCGTAGCCAAGACGGTATTTCTCGGTGCTAGGGTTCTGCTCGACCAGGCCATGCTCCTGGAGCGTGGACAGCAGGCGGAAGACGGTCGACTTGTGCACCTCGAGCCGGCGCGCCAGGTCCGTGACCCGCATTTCCGGCTCGGTTCCCAGGAGCTTTAGGATCTCGAGCGCTCGATCCAGCGATTGCACTTTGTTGCGCGTCACGAAACCGGTGCTCATGGCACAACAACTATACCGCCGGTTTTTGGGCTTGGCAAGCCCCTCAAGCAGGACTTCGGCTCGGCTCGCCCGCCTTGACCCGTCGGACCTCGGCGTTGACCGCCGAGAGCACTTTCTGGACGTCGCCGATCACCGCATAGTCGGCCTGGGCCACGATCGGCGCGGCGGGATCCGTGTTGATGGCGAGGATGTGCTTGGCTGCCCGGCACCCAACCATGTGCTGAATCGCACCGCTGATGCCGCACGCGATGTAGAGATCCGGCGCGATCCGGGTCCCGGTCTGGCCGACCTGGTCACTGTGCGGCCGCCACCCGAGGCTGGTCACCGCCCGCGAGCAGCCGACCGCGCCGCCGAGCAGGCCGGCGAGCTCCTCCAGCGCGGCGAAGCCTTCCGCACTGCCCACACCCCGGCCCCCGCCGACGACGACGCGCGCCTGCGCGAGCGAGATTTTTCCGGTTTCGGCCTCGACCTGCGGCTTAAGTCGCACACGAAAGTCCTTGTCGTCCAGCGCCGGCGAAAAGGCAGCAGTCACGACCTGGGTGCGGCTGGGCGACGTCTCGGCCGCCAGTGCGTGGGGCGCGAGCGTCAACAGCTTGATCGTGCCGTTGAGGTGCGCTTCCTCAAGCAGGCTGCCACCCCAACGCTGCCGCGTCACGGTGAAGGGATCACCGGGCACGATCTCGGTGCAGTTGGCGGCCATCGGCAAGGTCATGCGCGCGGCGACGTGCGCCATGACTTCGCCGCCGCGGTCGCTCGCCGTCCCGATCATGACTCGCGGGTTGACCTGGCCCGCGAACTCGGCAATCGCGTGCGCCCAGGCTGCCGACGCGTAGTCGTCCAACCGTTGATCGTCGGCGACATGCAGGGTGCTCACCCCGTACGAGGAGAGGATCCCGGCGGCGGCCGTTGCTTGAGCACCAATCGCGACGGCCTCAAGCTGGGTGTCCATCTCGCGAGCGAGGCGGTTTGCCATCGTGAGCACCTCGAGGGACAGCATGGTCGGCGCTCCCGCGACGTGCTCGATAAACGCGAGGACCATGGTCAGAGCAACCGCAGCCGCTGAAACACTTCAACTAGCTGGGCTCCCGCATCGCCATTCTTCCCGAGGATCTCGACCGTGTGTTCGGCCTGCACGGGCAGCTTGAGGCGGATCTTCGTAAGCCCGCCATCCTGCCACTGTGGCTTGCTGCGCTCGATCTCCTTCTTCTTCGCCTTCAGCCGTCCCGGAAGGGAGGGGTAGCGCGGCAGGTTGATGCCTTCCTTCAGCGTCAGCACGGCGGGAATTGATACGTCCGCTGTCTCCCAGCCCGATTCCGTCTGGCGGCGAACCA
>VBFX01000194.1 GCA_005889395.1 Chloroflexota bacterium | reverse complement strand
AAAATCTGGTCGGGCCCGTTGACCATGATCTCGGTGATCGTGGGGTCGCTGATCAGGGCCTCGATTGGACCGAGCCCGAGGAAGTCGTTGAGGACCGAGTCGAGCAGCCGCTGCTTCTCCGGCTTGGCCAGGGAGACGCCCATCTCCGCGATCACGGCGGTGAGGGCGTCGGTGATCTTGGCGGCCCGCTGCTCCCGGTCCTCGTCGCCGGAGTCGTCGGCCGACTGCTCGATGAGGCGCGCCTGGAGGCGGTTCTTGATCCGCTCGGCCTGGAGCTCGGACGGCGTGCGGCTGCGCGTCGCGGCCGCCAGGGACTGGCGCGGGCTCTGACCGGCCTGCGGAACGTAGGCCCCGTCGGGGGGCGCGTTGGCGTCGGGACCCTGCTGTTTCTGGACGCGGTCGAGGAGCGACATGCCTCAGGCCGTCCCTCGAGCCACCACAAATGGGAGCGACTCGATTACGCAGCGTGGCACGGCAGGGTAGGCAGCGGCCCGCGAGGTCATCTCAACCTTTCTAACGCCGGGCGAACAGACCCTTGCGGGGTTTCTTCTCGGCGGACTCCGCCGGGGCCGCGGCCGCCGGGATCACCGGCATCAGCTTGGCCACCAGCTCGCGAATGCGCTGGCTGATCTCCGACTCCGGGTGGGTGGTCACGAAGGGATTCCCCCGGTTGATCGAGTTGATGACCAGCTTGGGATCGTTGGGGATCTGCCCCGCGATCGGGAAGCGCAGGTTCGCTTCCACGCTCTCCTTGTTGAATTCCGAGTGGGCGTCGGACTTGTTGAGCAAGAGGACGACGCGGTCCGGGGGGATGGAGAGCGAGTCGAAGATCTTCAAGGCCAGCTTGGTGTTCTTGATCGCCGGGATACTGAGCGAGGTGACGACCACCACGCGGTCGGCATGGTCCAGCACCTCGAGGTTGATCTCGCCCAGGTGCGCGGAGCTGTCGACGATGATGTAGTCGAACATCTTGCGTAGCTCGCTGAAGATGCGCCGGACGTGGTCGACCGTGACGAGGTCGGCGAGCTCGGGACTGATCGGTGGGAGGAGCACCTTGATGCCGAAAGGTCCGTCCACCATGATCTCGCGGATGAACTCGGGATCCATGTGGTCGATGTTCTCGATCAGGTCGGTGATCCCCTGCGAGTGGTCGAGGTTGAGGAGCACCCCGATGTCACCGAACTGCAGGTCCAGGTCGACGAGCGCGACCTTGCCCTTGGTTTCGTTCGCCATCGAGACCGCCAGGTTGGCCGCGACCAGGGACTTCCCGACCCCACCCTTGCCCGAGTAGAAGAAGAAGACCTGGCCGTGCTCGCCGCGGCGCGGGGTCTCGCCGTCCGCTGGCGGAGCGGGCGCCTTCTCCGTCCCAGCCGTCGTCTTGGCCAGGAACGACTCTTTCTTCTGCTCCAGCTGGTATACCCGCCGGATGCTGGCGATCAGCTCATCCCCGCTGAAGGGCTTGATCAGGAACTCGCGAGCCCCCGACTGCATCGCCCGCCGGAGATAGTCGCGCTCACCCTGAACGGACATGATGATGACGGGTGAGTTGGGCACCTCCTGGGCCAGGGTTTCCGTGGCCTGGATGCCGTCCATGATCGGCATGTTGACGTCCATCAGCACGATGTCCGGAGCCAGCTTCTTCGCCTGCTCGATGCCTTCCTTGCCGTTCATGGCCGTGCCGACGACCTGGATGTCCGGCTCGAACGAGAGCAGCTTCTGGAGGTTATCCAGGGTGCTGGCGATGTCGTCCACGATCAGGACATTGATTGGCTCGCTCATCTGATCATCTCGTTAAAGAAAGCACCCCGCGAAATCTTCCGATTTCGCGGGGAGCCTGTCAACGTTTTTCCGGATATGGGTCCTAGCGGATGCGATACGTACTGGTGAAGCTGTCCATCGTGGTCGCGCTGGTGTCCGGGTCGGGGACATCGTAGTCCTTGACCGACTTGAGCAGGAATTTGTAGTTGGTGTTGTCCAGCGCCCACTTCAAGTCCTCGGCCTGCTTGAGGGTTACGATGACGGTCAGGCTGGAGCTGATCCCACGGGTGTTGGCACCGCCGGCCGGGCCAACACGAATCACGTGGAGGTTGGTAAAGCTGGTCTTGGTCACGGCCTGCGGGGCACCCTTTGGCTGATAGCTGACGAGGACGTCGATTCGGTCGTCGGGCTGGATGTACCCGCCCACGCCGACGAGCTCACCGGTCGGGATCTGTACGGCGACCATCCCGGCGGGGATAGGCAGGAACGCCTGCTTCGCCGGCTGCACACCGCTGACGTCGCTAACGACGTCGTAGTCGATGATCGCCGTGCCCGTATGGATCGGGATCGCAGCGAACTTGCCGACGACAAGGTCCTTGGCCCGGAACGCGTAGGGCGGCGCCTGGTCCGCTGAGAACTGCTGCACGGTGACCATGTCCGCCGTGATCTGGGTCGATGCCGGGATGTCCTTCAACGCCACGACCGCCGGCACATTCTTCGATCCTCCAACCGCGATATTGCCGCCCGAGGTTCTGCCAACGAGCAAGGCCCCTCCAAACGCCACAATGGCAAGGAAAACACCGAAGATCAAGAGGATGCGGTTGCTCTTCGGCTTAACCTCCGTCGCCAATCGACTCACCTCCTGAAAACTCGGCGCCCTCGCTCCAAGGCGTGACGCTCCTTCGGGTCATGTATCTATCGGCGAGCGCCCTTCCTTGCGCAAGCCGGAAAAAGAAAGAGAGCCCACTTGCGCAGGCTCTCTCTTGTTGCTCCCAAGAACGAAAAGGGCTTACTGGCCCAGGCCGCCCGAGATGTTGCAGAAGACGTTCTTGACCTGGTTGCCGAGGATGATCAGGACTACGATCACGACCACCGCGATCAAGACGAGGATAAGGGCGTACTCGACCATACCCTGCCCTTCCTCACGGTTGAGCAGAGCGCGAAGCTTGAGATAAAGGTTGGTCAACATGCTAGTTTCACCTCCTTGTGGAGCAGATCGAACAGAACCCAGTTTCACACCGGTCCGCGATCAAATCAACGAATCCTGGGCAGAGGAACGGCTAAGAACTTTTGACGACTCCGTAACAGGGATCGCCTAGGTTGCGAACGCTGTTACCACGAGCCCCGCAGGGCGAGACCTAGCGCTTGGGCAGCGCGATTTCGACCTTTACCTCGGTGCCCCGGCCCGGTTGCGAGCGAATCTCGAGCGTGCCCTTCTCCAGTTCGGCGCGCTCGCGCATCGAGAGCAGTCCCAGGTTCTTGTTCTTGTGCAGGTTGGCCTCGGTGCGGGCGACATCGAATCCCTGACCGTCATCCTTGACCGTCACCGAGACGCGGGACGGTTGCAGGTTCATGGTGACCTCCGCCATCTTCGCCCGCGCATGCTTGTGGACGTTGGTGAGGGCCTCCTGGATGATGCGAAAGAGGACGCCCTCGGTGTTGCCCGGCAAGCGGCGCTCCTGGCCGACCACGTTGAAACGGGTGGCCAGACCGTAGCGATCGCCGTACTCCTTGATGAACTTTCGCAAGGTCGGGACCAGGCCGAGGTCGTCGAGCGTCATCGGCCGCAGGTCGAAGATCAGCTGGCGCGTTTCCTCGAGGGCATTGCGAACGCTGTTCTTGAATTCCGCCAGCTCGGTCACCAGCTGCTTCGGATTGCGGTCGAGCAGCCGCTCCAGGATCTCCGCCTGGAGCACGAGGTTGGCCATCGACTGGGCCGGCCCGTCGTGCATGTCGCGAGCGATGCGCATCCGCTCCTCTTCGATGATTTGGAACACCTGGCGCGACGCGTCGCGAAACTGCTTGTCGCCTTCGGCGGCCGTCGGCGGACTGCCATTTTCGCCATACATCCGCTGGAGGTCGGCCAGGATCTGGCTGGCGGACCGCAGGAACTGCCCCTGGTCTTTGAGCTCGGCGCGGCGGGCGGTGAGGAACTCGTACTCCAGCTGGACTCGCTCCACGCTGAGCTGCGTCTCGCGAATGTTGGCGAAGGTCTCCTGGACCTCCGACGGCGAGAACTGCTTGAGGTTGTTGAGCAGGTGCTTTTCCACAACCCGTGACTCCTCGGCCTGGTCCCGGACCTGCTCCAGAGACGCCTCCAGCTCCCGCGATTTCGTCTCAGCCGTCTCCAGCTCAACCTCGACAATCTGGAGGCGGGCGGTGACCGACTGGTGAATCAACACGAATGGATCGAAGGTCTCATCCGTGGCCTGGATCGCACTCATATAGGACTACTAGGACTATGGAAAAGGCGGACGCTTTCTGGCTGGAGCCCCGTTTGGCGGCCCAATGATAGCAGGAAAATCGGCGAATTCACGCTGAATCTCCATACCAGATGAATGACAGGGCGTCCTTCATCATCGGACGGGCGCTGCCCATCGGCGTCTTTGGCTTCCTGGTGGCGATTCAGACGGAGCTCGCCTTCGCCGGCGTCCAGAACGCCTCCCACGGCGGCCTTGACCGGACGCAGGTGATGTACCTGCTCAACCGTCTCCTCACCGTCGCCTTCTTCGCGTTCCTGGTGGTCATCTACGCGATCCGCAGCAAGGCCATCGCCCGCGATCACAACCCGGTGGCGATCGCCGCGGCGCTGGTCGGTAGCTTCGTCCTCTACGGGCTCTTCTTGATTCCGGGCCAGGGCCGCAGCAGCGACATCTGGGTGCTGGCGGGCAGCGATATGTGCCTCGCGTGTGGCATCACCTGGGCTCTGTACTCGTTGAGCTATCTCGGTCGGCGGTTCAGCATCGTCCCCGAGGCGCGGGGCCTGGTGACCAGCGGTCCTTACCGGCTGGCTCGGCACCCGATCTACCTGGGAGAGATCCTCGCCGGCTTCGGCCTCGTGTTGCCGACCGTCGTCAGCCTGCACGCGGTGGTGTTCGCCGTGTTTCTCGGCGCGCAGCTGGCCCGCACCTATTTCGAGGAGCGGGTCCTGCGCAGCACGTACCCGCAGTACGAGGCCTATGCCCGGCGTACCCGCCGGCTCATCCCCTTCGTCCTGTAGATTGGCAACCCTGGCCCGTTCCAAAGCCCCGTCCCCACTCCAGCCGGGCCCCGACCGGTGGTTGAGCCGAGCCATCCGCTGGCTCGACCTTCCGCACTTCTTCACCATCGCCATCTTCCTCACCATGCTGATCGCCGCCATTCAGCCGGTCACCGACCCGGATTTCTGGTGGCATCTCACGACCGGAAACTGGATCCTGAGCCACCACGCCGTGCCCCACCAGGATCTCTTCACCTTTACCGTCCACGATCACCGCTGGATCACCCACGAATGGCTGAGTGAGGTCCTGATGTCGGCCCTCTATGCGATCGGGCGCTTACCGCTGGTGAGCCTGTTCTTCGGCGCCGTCACCGCCACGGGCTTCCTCCTCGTCTATCGGGCGATCGACCGGCGGGTGAACTTCGTGATCGCCGGGCTCGCGCTCGCCCTCGGCGTGGCGGCCGCGAATCCCATCTGGGGCCCCCGCATCCAGATGATCACCTTCGCGCTGAGTGCGCTGACCTATCTGTGGGTCAAGCGGTTTTGCGAGGGCCGCAGCCGCGCGCTCTACCTGCTGCCCGCCATCATGCTGCTCTGGGTCAATCTGCACGCCGGCTTCGTGCTCGGCTATGCGATCCTCGGGATCGCGCTGTTCGTGGAAGGCGTGCGCTACCTGGTGCGGCGTCGCGGGGCGATGCCGCTCCCTCGCCTGCGGGCCATGGCCGCCATCCTCGCCGCCTCGGTCGCGGTCGCCATCGTCAATCCCAACGGTTGGGACATCTATCTGTATCCATTCCAGACCGGTGGTAGCCCCGAGCAGCAGCGCCTGATCGTCGAGTGGTTCTCCCCGAACTTCCAGATGTCCCAGATCTGGGCGTTCGAGGCCATGATCTTCCTGATCATCGGGGGGCTGGCGCTCGCCCGCCGCATCGAACCGCGGCAGTTCCTTCTGCTGTTGGTCGGCCTCGGCCTGGCCCTGCACTCGGTGCGCAACCTGTCATTCTTCATGCTGGTCAGCGTCCCGGCGCTGGCCGACTACACCCAGCAGGCACGGGAGCGCATCTCGCTCCGCTGGCCGCGGCGCGTGCCGAAGACCACGCCGGTGACCTTCGCCCTCAATGTCCTCCTGATCGCTCTCGTCCTCGCGATCGTGGCCGCCGCCAGCGTACCGAGCCTGGTGCAGCGCGTCGATGGCAAGCTGATGGCCCGCGACTTCCCCATCAAGGCGGCGGACTTCCTCGTGCAGCACCCGCCTCCCGGCCACATGCTCAACGTCTACGGCTGGGGTGGCTACCTGATTTTCCGCCTGGACGCGCGGCGCACCACGCAGCCGGTTTTCATCTTCGGCGACGCGGCTCTCGATGGCGACCAGTTGTTGCGTGATTACGACCATCTGCAGTCGCTCGGCTTAGACCAGGCTCAGCTCTTCGAGCGCTACCAGATCAACTGGGTGATCTTCCACTCCAACGATCCGATCATCACCGAGCTCCGGCAGATCCACAACGCGCCTGGAGTGCCCGGCTGGTTTGAGCTCAAGACGTTCGACAAGGCGACCATCATGATGCGCGACACCCCGGCGAACCGAGCCTACGCCGCCGCCGCACGTGAATGACGGCCGCGGAGCGCGGCATTCGGCGCCGGCAGCGGCTGTTCGTGGTCTTCACGGCGGTGCTGGTGCTGGCGTACGCCCGCCAGCTCGTCGTCGCACCGACC
>VBFX01000193.1 GCA_005889395.1 Chloroflexota bacterium | reverse complement strand
GCTGCCGTTTGCGGGGTTCTGCCCGAACACGATGAAGCCTTTGACGTTGCCGTCCGCCATCGCCGCCGAAGTGGTGATGTGCGAGTGGTCACCGGTCAGCTTGGGGATCCACTGGTAGCCATACTCGTTGTCCTTCGTCGCTGCGTCGCCATACCACGCCTTGAGCAGCGAAACCATGAACTTTGGGAGGTTGGACCAGTAGCCGCCCCGGGCCGCCGACTCGCGCATGTATTTCTCGAGGGTGTCATCGCCCTTGAACACGGCCGGGTGCGGAAGATAGCCCGGCAGCAGATCGAACAGTGTCGGCACGTCGGTGGAGCCCTGGATGGAGGCGTGGCCCCGCAGCGCCATGATGCCGCCGCCCGGCCGGCCCATGTTGCCGAGGAGCAGCTGCAGGATGCCCGCGGCGCGAATGATCTGCGCCCCGTAGCTCTGCTGCGTCCAGCCGACCGCGTAACAGATGGCGCTGGTTCGCTCACGTCCCGAGTTCTTCGCCAGCACGTCGGCGACTTGAAGGAAGAGGTCTGTGGGAGTTCCGCAGACCCGCTCGACCATCTCCGGCGTGTAGCGGGCGTAGTGTCGTTTGAGGATCTGGAAGACGCAGCGCGGGTGTTGCAGCGTTTCGTCGCGCGTCGCGCCCTGCGGTGGGGCGGCGTAGGCCCAGCTGGCATTGTCGTAGGTGCCTGATCGGGGATCGTACCCGGAGAACACGCCGCCGTTGTCTTCGGCGTCGATGTACTGGTCGTTGATGATCGAGGAGGCATTCGTGTAGGCGAGGACGTACTCGTGGAACCAGAGATCGCGGCTCAGCACGTAGTTGATGAGCCCGCCGAGGAAGGCGATGTCGCTGCCCGACCGGATCGGAACATAGAGGTTGGCGGCGGCCGAGGTGCGGCTGAAGCGCGGATCGACGTGGATGATGGTGGCGCCGCGTTCGCGCGCCTTCATCGGCCAGCGGAAGCCCACCGGGTGGTTCTCAGCCATGTTGCTGCCCATGATCAGGATCGCGTCGGCGTTGGCCAGGTCCTGCTGGAAGGTGGTAGCCCCACCCCGTCCGAAGCTTGTTCCCAGACCGGGAACGGTGGAGCTATGTCATATTCGCGCCTGGTTTTCGATGGAGACGACGCCCAGGCCGCCGCTGAACAACTTCTTGATCAGGTAGTTCTCTTCGATGTCCATCGTCGCGCCGCCCAGGGTCGCGATCGCCGTCGTCTGGTTGGCGAGCTTGCCATCGGGGGTTCGCTCGACGAAGCTCAGGTCGCGGGTTTCCTTGATGCGCTGGGCGATCCGGTCCATCGCCCAATCGAGCGGGCGGTCCTCCCAGTGATCCGAATAGGGCGCCCGGTAGCGCACTGACGTCAGGCGGTTGGGGTTGACCAGGTAGCGATAGGTTGAGGCGCCTTTGGGGCACAGCGTGCCTTCGTTGATCGGCGAGTCGGGATTACCCTCGACGTCGATGATCCGCCTGTCTTTCACGTACACGAGCTGGCTGCACCCGACCGCGCAATAGGGGCAAACGGAGGCGACAACGTTGTCCGCGCCGCGGGTACGGGGTTTCTTCTCGATCGATTCGCGCGACATCGGCTGTTGCGACATGCCTCTCGGTCAGTATATGGACGCCCTTCCGGTCGGCGCCAACCGTAACCTGCCCGCGTAATCTACAAGAGATGCGGCGTGTGATCGTCGTCCTGCTCGGCTCGATGCTCCTGGTTGTGGGTGTCGCCGGATGCGGTTCGTCGAACGGCTCGGGCCCGGCCACAAACTCCTCCTCGCTGCCAGGCTACTAGCCAGTCGCGCGCCAGAGCGGGTGGCGCACCCCGTTGAACCTTCTAAGGGGCTTCTCAGGCCGAGTTCACGCTCAAGCCATAGCCTGCGAATTGAACATGGACGACGCGCCGATCGCGACGCCGCCCGCGACACGGTCTCGGCAGATCTGGCAGCGGCCCGTCTCGAGGCGGACCGTGCTCGCCACTGGAGCCGCGGGTGCAACGGCGGCCGCGCTCGCCGCGCTGTGGAAAGGCAACGACCTGTCACAGATTCTCGACCGGGTGCGGGACTACGCGCATGGATACCAGGGTGCGCTCAGCACCCCCCGCGTCCGGGCCGCGCATTTGCTCCGTCGCGCTGGTTTCGGCGCGACCAGCGCGGAGCTTGACCGCTACGCCGCCATGACCAGCACGATGATGACCGAGTCGGTGCTGAACTACCAGCAGATCTCCAATGCCGCGCTCGAGGCCCAGCTTGCAACGCTCGACCTCACCTCCGAGAAAGGTCCCAACGCGGGTGCCGTGCAGGCATGGTGGCTGCAACGCATGGTGCAGACCGCGCGGCCGCTCGAGGAGAAGATGACCCTCTTCTGGCACGGCTTGCTGACCAGCGGGCTGGACAAGGCCGGTCCCGCCCAGATGTACACGCAGAACCAGCTCTTTCGGAAGATGGCGCTCGCCAACTTCGACGATTTGCTGAAGGCGCTCTCGAAAGACCCGGCGATGATGGTCTACCTCGACACGGAGACCAACCGCAGAGGCAAGCCCAACGAGAACTATGCGCGGGAGCTGATGGAACTCTTCACCACCGGCATCGGGCACTACACCGAGGAGGATGTTCGCGAGTCGGCCCGCGCCTTTACCGGCTGGACGCTCACGGGCGGCCAGCGACTGCGCTTCACGACGGATTCGATCTTCAATCCGAGGTACTTCGATAGCGGACAAAAGACCTTCATGGGGAAGACCGGGAACTTCACCGGCGACGACATCGTCGAGATGCTGGTGCCGCTGCGTGCGACGGCCGAGCGCCTCTCGACCCGCCTGTTCAGCTTCTTCGCCTATCCCAATCCCGATCCGGAGATCGTGCGTGACCTTGCCGACACCTTCCAGCAATCGCACTACAACGTCGGCAAGGTGGTCCGGGAAATCTTCGCCATGGATGCCTTCTACTCACCGAAGGCGTACCGCGCCCTGATCAAGAGCCCGGCAGAGCTCGCTGCCCAGACCCTACGGGCGACCGGTAGCGACGCCAGGGCCTATGGCGCCGCCGTTGCCGCGTCGGCCGCCATGGGCCAGGTGCTTTTCTACCCGCCAAACGTGGCGGGTTGGCCGGCCGGCACTGCCTGGATCAACAGCTCGACACTGCTCACGCGACTCAACTTCGTCAACGGCGCCGCGCAGCGGATGCGGCCCTCGCCCTCCAGCTCGACTCTCGACCAGCTGACGAACACCCTGGTTGACGGCAACCTCAGCCCCACAACCAAAGACGGGTTGCAAGCGTTTCAGGCCGCGCATTCCCGCAACCAGGCCGGCCTGCTGTTCATGGTGCTGTCGACGCCGGAATTCCAACTGAACTGATGGAGATGAGCAACCGTGTTTAGCCGCCGCGATTTCATCAAGCAGGGCCTGATTCCGGTCTTCGCCGGATCGGCGGTGCCGTCCGTGTTCGCCAACGGCCTGGCCGCCGCCGCCGCCGACTCGCCCAACGCGACCCCCAGCGACCGCATCCTGGTGCTGGTGCAGCTGGCCGGGGGCAACGACGGTCTCAACACCGTGATCCCTTTTGCCGACGGCGCCTACCATGACGCGCGTCCGACGCTCCGGCAGGATCAGGGGGTCCTACCACTCAACAGCGAGCTGGGCCTGCATCCCAACCTCAAGGGGCTCAAGGCGCGCTTTGATGCCGGACAGCTCGCCATCGTGCAGGGCGTCGGCTACCCGAGCCCGAACCTATCGCATTTCGCCTCGATGTCGATCTGGGAGACCGCCAGTGTAAACAGCGGCATCGGCGACGGCTGGCTCGGCCGCTATCTCAACTACCTCGACAAGGTGGGCGAGTCCCCGAATCACGCGCTGGAAGGCGTAAGCGCTGGGTCACTGGTGCCGCCCGAGCTCCGCTCCAGCACGCCGGTGACCGCGCTGCAATCCTTGAAGACGTTCCGCCTGCAGCCGGTCAACGAGCATGGGACCCAGGTCGACGTCGAAAACCCGCTGATGAAGTTCTACGGCGCGTTCAAAGGCGCCACCCCGGCGCCTTTCGGTGCGTTGCTCGACGCCACGCTGAACGAGGCGCTGCAAGCCTCACACGCACTCCAAGCGACGGATGCGACCTACCAGGCGAAAGCGACCTACCCAGCCAGCAGCCCAATCGCGAGCTCGCTCAAGCTGGTCGCGGAAACCATCGTTTCCGGGCTCGGGGTCCGGGTCGCGCACGTGACGCTGGGAGGCTTCGACAACCATGCCAGGGAGAAGCCGGTCCACGACAAGCTCTTGCTTGACCTCGATCAAGCGCTGTCGGCGTTCATGGAGGACCTCCAGGGGCACGGACTTGGCGACCGAGTGCTGGTGATGACCTGGTCCGAGTTCGGACGGCGGGTCAAAGAGAACGGCAGCGCGGGCACCGACCACGGCACCGCAGCACCGATGTTCCTGCTGGGTGCGCCGGTCAAGGGCGGCCTCTACGGCGAGCCGCCGAGTCTCAGCGCCCTGGACAACGGCAACCTGAAATTCACCACGGATTTCCGGTCCGTGTACGCCTCCGTGTTGCAGGGATACCTGAAGGCCCCCGCCAGCGACCTGCTCGGCGGCTCTTACGAGATGCTGCCGCTGCTCAAGGCGTAGCCCCGCACCTGCCCTTCCCGCGGCACGTAGCATCGGCACATGGCGCTGCCGCCGGAGGCGATCGTCCAACTGAACCTCGGCCACATCTGGCTGGCGAACATGTCTTTGGGAATCCCGGTGCACGGCTTCTTGATCAAGCACCCCGCCGGCGCCGGACTGGTCGACACCGGCTATGGCACGCCACTGGCGCTGATCAAGGATTACCGCCCGGTCAATGCCTCGGTCGCAGAGGCGCTGCGCACGCACGACGTCGATCCCTCGGATATCCGCTGGGTGATCAACTCGCACCTCCACTTCGACCATTGCGGACAGAACGCCGTGTTTCCGCAGGCGCCGTTTTACGTGCAGCGCGTGGAGTACGAGGGAAGACACCGCTATGCGGATACGCCCGCCGAGTGGCTCGAGTTCGCCGG
>VBFX01000215.1 GCA_005889395.1 Chloroflexota bacterium | reverse complement strand
GCCGCGCCACTCAGCCGCTCCCAGCCCCGGCCAAAGCAAGCTCGGATCTCACTTTCCGTTCCTCCGGTAGTCCATGCCGAGTCTCGACAGCCTGGTCTGCCCCAAATGCCACGGTCCGTTAACTGCGTATGCCGGGCGGGAGCTTCGCTGCACCCGGGACGGGGTCCGATATCCGGTCGTCGATGGCATCCCGTCCTTCATCATCCCTGGCCCTGACCCGGTTGCGCTCCCCGGCTGCGCCCTGAGCCTGGTCCTCCCAGCGCTGAACGAAGGCGAGAACCTGGATCGGGTTCTCCCGGAGCTCATGAAGGCGCTGGTCGCCCTGGGCCCGACGTACGAGATCATCGTCGTCGACGGAGGTTCGCGCGATGGCACGCAAGAGATCGTACGCAAGCATGGAGCGCGACTGGTCAGCCAGAAGCTCCCCGGATTCGGTGGCGCCTACCGGGCCGGCTTCGAGCAGGCGCGTGGTGAGTACGTCATCACGCTCGACGCCGACGGGTCGCACGATCCAAAGTTCCTCAAGGACCTGTGGGGCGCGCGTCGCGATGGCGATGTCGTGATCGCCTCCCGCTACGTCCAGGGTGGCGCCGCGGACATGCCGGGCACGCGTCGCGTGATGAGCCGGATCCTGAACATCACGTTTGGTCGTGGTTTGTCGTTGCCGGTCCACGATCTCTCCAGTGGCTACCGCCTGTATCGCGGTGCGCTCCTGCGGGAACTCGAGTTGAAGGCGACCGACTTCGATGTCCTCGAGGAAATTCTGATTCGGGCGCTGGCCGCGGGTTACCGGGTGCATGAGGTCCCCTTCCGCTACCGGGCTCGCGTCTCCGGTCGCAGCCACGCCCGGCTGGTGAGGTTTGCTTTCTCCTATCTGCGAACTTTTATGGCCATGTGGCGGCTGCGCAACTCGATCGCGTCCGCGGACTACGATGGGCGCGCCTACGACAGCGCCATCCCGCTGCAGCGCTACTGGCAGCGGGGACGATACCGGGCCATCACGCAACTGGCGCGTGGCTTCCACCAGGTTCTCGATGTCGGCTGCGGCTCGAGCCGCATCATCGGCGCGATTCCCGGCATGACCGGTCTCGACATCCAACTCCACAAGCTGCGCTACGCACGCCGATATGGAAACTCGCTCGTCCACGGCTCCATCTTCGAGCTGCCTTTCGCCGATGGGAGCTTCGACTGCGTCATCTGTTCGGAGGTCGTCGAGCACATCCCGGCGCAGGAGAAACCATTCGATGAGCTGGCACGTGTCTTGAAGACGGGCGGCCGGCTGATCCTGGGGACACCCGACTACGACCGCTGGCGCTGGCGGGCGCTGGAGTGGCTTTACGGGCGCCTTTCGCCCGGCGGCTATGCCGACGAACACATCACCCACTACACGCGCGCCAATCTCGGGCCCTACCTTCAAGGCAAAGGCTTCGCGATCGAGGGCGTCGAGTACGTCGGCGGTTCGGAGATGATCTTTAACCTGAAGAAGCTCGGCCCGATGGTCTCCCCGGTGTCGGCTCGCCCGGTCCAGACGGCGCTTCGCGCCGAGCGCTCGGTCCCCGCGGCGTAAGGGCCCCCACCCTACACACCCCCGGAGGGGGAGGGAAATTTGTCGATGTGCCGCTCGAAGATTTCGAGAATATCCTGCGGCGATGCGGTCATCTGGTCAACGAAGTAGCCGCCGTCGAAGTCGAGACCTTTGGCACGGAGGAAGCCCGCACCAGGGTGCCGCTTCATCACCGCCACACCCGGCTTGAGCCGGTAGGCGAGCACCGTCCGGCCTCCGGCCTTCACGAGAGCGACGGCGGCAATCTCATCCCAGGGCAGCAGTGGACTCTTTCCGGAGCGGCGAAAGATCACCCCATCCTCCATGAATTCGAAGCGGGGCCGCACGGGGCCGCGCATCGCGAGGAAGCCGATGATCGGCGCGAGGACGGCCGCCCAGCCGATGCCGTGGCCGCTGAGCAAGAGGATGAGGCCGCCCAGCTCGGTCACGCCGGCGAGGGGCAAGTACAGCGCCCAGGGCAGGCGGGCATTGACGACGGTGCTCATACGACGACCCTGACGCCGCCGGCGACGATCTCCGCCCGCAGCACGTTACCGCGAAAGACCTCGCCATCGACTTCGTGCCACTGGACGTCGGGCGCCTTGATCTCCACGGAACGCGCCTTTCGCTGCACCATACGTTCGCCATCCGCCCGCCGCCGGACGATGCTCCAGAGCAGGCTCGCCCGATCCAGGGCCGTGCGTGGCCGGTAGATACAAATGTCCAGCCATCCATCGTCGATGGCGATATTGGGGCCGAAGCGGAACGGCGCCGCGCCCAGCATGCCGGCGTTCACCACCAGCACGACGACCGCGGTGATCTGCGTTTCTTCGCCGTCGGCGCGGATCGTGCACTCGAACAGCGGGGCGCGCGGCAGCCACCAGGCGCCGGCCAGGAAGTAGGCGGCGCGGCCCAGCCAGTACTTGAGCACCGGTGGCGTATGGCGCATCACCATGGCGTCGAAACCGATACCGGCCGCCAGCGCCATGTAACCGTCGTTGACCCTCGCCAGGTCGACCGCCCGCGTGGCCGGAAAGTGTTCCAGGGCTCGTTGCGTTGCTCGACGCCAGCCTGCCGGGAGCCCCAACTCGCGGGCCACGATGTTCGCGGTCCCCAGCGGGACGATCCCCATCGGGATCCCACGCTCGTGCGCGGCCGCCATCACCTCCGCCACCGTGCCGTCGCCGCCGGCGGCGAGGACCATATGGAATTCGCGCCGGGCGAGTGCCGCGCCGATCGACTCGACATTCAATCCGGCGGCCGTCTCCAGCACCATGGCCTCCCAGCCGAGCTCGCCGGCGAGCTCCAGCAAGCCACGTCCGAAATCACGGCCGGTCCGTTGCAGCGCCGGGTTGACGACGAAGAGGGCGCGGCGCCGCTCCGCATCATGGTGCGGACCCACCAGCTAGCCGGCGGCTCGACGCGTCATCCGGTCATGGGCATCGTCGGTATGTGGATGCCCTTCTGGTTGCACGCAGAAGACATCTCCCGGCCGGCACACCAGGCTTTCGAATTGGATCGTGGTGTGCTCGATTCCGAACTCGTGTGCCAGCACCTCGCGAACTTCAGCGAGGATATCCTGCGCCTGGGTGACGCGCTGATCATCGATCAGCAGGTGGCAAGTCCGGTGGCGTCGACTCCATCAAGATGTCGATCGCCGCTGAGAGAACCCGCCACGCGCTCCAGGCGATGAGCGCGGCGATGGCGATGCTCAGCAGTGAATCGATCGCGAGCCAGTTGGTCACAGCGATCACCAGTCCGGCGACGATGATGCCGCCCGACGCCCAGGCATCGCCCCAGATGTGCATCAACGCGCTCTTCACGGTGAGATCGCGCTCGAGGGGTTGCAACGAGCGGGCGATGAGCAACGAAATGAGCAGCCCGACGACGGCGGCCGCGGCCATCAGTCCCCCGCGCACTTCGCCGGGATCTTGCAGCCGGCGGACGGCCTCGATGACGATCCCAACGACGATCGCCCCGAGCAGCAGCGCATTCACGAGCGCCACGAGGATCCCCACGCGCTGATAGCCGAAGGTGCGCCGGGCGGTGGCGGGACGTTGGACCTGGCGGAGTGCGAATGCCGAAAGCGCCAGCACCACCAGGTCGGTCACGACGTGACCGGCATCGCTGAGCAGGGCCAGGCTGTGCGCGAACAGGCCTCCCACCACCTCGACCACCAGCACGGTGGTGGTGAGAAGGAGAGCCAGCCGAATTCGAGCGGCGGCGCTGGAGCCCACGGGGGCGAGCTGCATCGGCCTTATCTTATTGCGCATTGGCGGATCAAGCGCGCTCTCGAGGAAAGGGTCGGCGCACGCGTGGTGGCGGCGGCAACGCAGCCGGGCGGGTTCTCGCCCGGGGTCGCCGCCCGGCTCGTGCTGGCCGACGGCCGCCGGGTTTTCGTCAAGGCTGCGAGCGGGTCGATCAATCCGGATTCGCCCGGGATGCACCGGCGCGAGGCTCGCATCGCGGCCGCTCTGCCGGCGTCGGTGCCCACACCGCGCTTTCTCGATGTCTACGACGAGGGTGATTGGATCGCGCTGATGTTCGAAGACATCGATGGGGCAACGCCGCGAACGCCGTGGCAACCAGCGGAGCTTGATCTGGTCCTGCGCGCCATCGAGGAGTTGAGCGCGGGCCTGACGCCGGCCCCCATCGGCGTGGAACCGGTGGGCGAGCTGATGCCCAACGTCTTTACGGGCTGGCAACGGCTGGCGGCGGGCGTCGAGTCCGGCCAGGACGACCTGCGAGGGGTCGATCCCTGGGCTCAGCAGCACCTTGGCGAGCTGGTGGCTCTCGAGGCGGCTTCCGCGGATGCCGCCTCTGGAGCATCGCTGCTGCATGCGGACGTGCGCGCCGACAACATTCTGCTCACGCCCTCCCGGGTATTCTTCATCGACTGGCCGTGGGCCAGTCTCGGAGCGCCGTGGGTCGACTTGCTCTTCATGTTGCCAAGCGTCGCCATGCAAGGCGGTCCCAGACCCTGGGAGATCTTCGACGGGCACTCACTCGGACGGCGGGCGCCGGCTGCGGCAGTCACCGCCGTCGTTGCTGCCGTCGCGGGATTCATGATCCGGGGGTCACGCCTCCCGCCACCGCCCGGCCTCCCGACGGTGCGGGCCTTTCAGCGCGACCAGGGGCGGCCCGCCCTCGAGTGGCTGAAGCGCCGCACCGGCTGGACCTAACCCGAAAGCGCGGCGGCGATAGGAAGATAGAGTTGCCGGTAGCGCAGGTAGGCTGCCTCGTACGCCTCAGTCGCCGATCCGGGCGTCGCGACCAGTTCCGGCGGCGCCGCCAACGCCGCAACCCGCTGCGCATCCGGCCAGGCGCCGAAGCCAATACCGGCGAGGAGCGCGGCACCGAGTGCCGAGCTGGTGGCGGTCGCGGTTGCCAGCAACGGCTGCTCGAGAACGTCAGCGAGCAGCTGCCGCCAGCGCGGATTGAAGGAGCCACCGCCGGCGAGTCGCAGCTCGGTCGCCGCCACGCCCGTCGCGAGCAACGCCTCGAGTCCCTGCCGCACGGCAAACGCGACCCCCTCGAGCGCGGCACGTAGGAGGTGGCCGCGGGAATGGTTGAGACGAAGTCCGATCCAGGCGCCTCTGGCGAGCGGGTCGAAGTAGGGGGTCCGCTCGCCGGTGAGGTAAGGAAGGAACACCAAACCCTCAGCGCCCGCCGGGACGGCGAACGCCTCCGCGTAGACCTGATCCCAGGTCGCGCCGAGCGTGGCGCGGACCCACTCCAGCGCGATGCCCGCATTTTGCATCGCTGCCATCGCGTACCAGCGGTCGGGCGCGGCCGCGCGGAAGAGATGCGTTCGAGCGGTGGCATCGATGGCCAGCCGATCGCGCGGCGCCACCACCTGCGCCCCGCTACCGATCGTCAGCTGCACCGGCCCCGGATCGAGCAAGCCACCCGCGAGCGCCGCGGCCGCGGCGTCGGCGGCGCCGCCGACCACCGGAAGGTTGGGACGGATCCCCAGGTGGGCTGCCGCCTCAGCCGCGAGCACGCCGCAAATCTCCACGGACTCCCGGATGGGCGCCAGGAAGTCGATGCGCAGGTCGAGCTCGTCGATGACGTCCTTGGCCCAGTAGTCGGTCGTCAGGTCGTAGAGCAATGTGGCGGATGCGTCGCTCGGCTCGGTCGCTGCCTCGTGGATGAGGCGCAACCGCAGCCAGTCCTTCGGCTGCAGGGCCCAGTGCGCCCGGCGGTACGTCTGCCGTTCGTTGTCGCGCAGCCAGATCAGGGTTGGGCCCGCCATTCCGGTCGCGGGCGGATTTGCTAGCTGGCGCCGCCGCTCGCCGCCCAGCGCGTTGTAGGCCTCGAGCTGCCGGCGGGCGCGACCGTCGGCCCAGAGGATCGCCGGACGAAGGGGTTCGCCGGCATCGTCGCTGAGTACGACGCCATGCATTTGGCCGCAGAGGCCGACTGCCGCGACCTCCGGCGCATGCGCACCAGTCGCTTCGCGCACGGCGGTTCCGGCGGCGTGCCACCACGCCTGCGGGCACGAGCGCTTTGAGCGAGCTGGTGCCTAGGTCGATGCCGAGGAACATATGGCTCCCTCCCAGGGATCGAGCGTTATCTCGCCATCGACCCGATCGCCGTCGCGGGAGCGCGTCGTGCTGATGACCACAGTGCCGCGAATCGCAGGGACGGACGCGCGCTCGTCCGAGAGGTTGAGGGCGATTGACGTATCGCGACCTCGCTGCCACGCCCAGACGCCGGTCGCTGAGGACAGCGCCATATAGGAACCACCGCGCAACTCGGGACGGACACGGCGCGCCGCGATGAGGTCGCGGACGAAATTCAACGTCGAGGATGGATCGCGGCGCTGATCCTCGACGTTGCGCGACGCGACGTCGCCGAGCGGGAGCCAGGGCCGTGCGCCCGACTTCGTGAACCCGCCGCCGGGCGCATCAGCCCAGTGCATCGGGGTCCGCTCGGGATCGCGTCCGCGAGGCGCTGGCCAGTAGCGCTTGCCGAGTGGATCCTGCAGGTCCGATTTGCGGAGGGGCGTGTTGGGCATGCCGATCTCATCGCCGTAGTACAGGACGGGCGTGCCTCGCAGGGTGAGCAGGCTCAGCAGCGCGAGCCGAAGCTTTCGCTCATCACCGCCCGCCCAGCGGCTCATCACACGAGGCACGTCGTGGTTGGAAACTGTCCACACCGGCCAGCCTCCTGCTGGGATGACCGCCTCGCTCTCGGCGACCACCCGCGCCAGCGCAGTGGCCTCGAAGGGGACGTGCACGTAGCTGAAGTTGAACGCCAGGTGCAACTGGTCACCCTGCCCGTAGAAGCGCCCCATGCTTCGGATGTCGAGCACATAGGTTTCGCCGATCAGGACGCGCGGTGGCGAGTACCCGTTCGCCAGCGAGCGCCAGCGACGAAGCACGTCATGGACCTCGGGCCGTTCCATGTTGTAGATGGCCCGCTGGCCATAGAGCTGCACGTGGGGGGGATCGTCGGCAGTCGCCGGCGGGTTGTCACGCAGCTCGCGGTCTTTGACGATGCCCTGGGCGACGTCGATCCGGAAGCCGGCGACGCCGCGGTCGAACCAGAAGCGGTAGATCTTGTCGAAGGCGTCACGAACGGCCGGGTTCCACCAGTTGAGATCCGGTTGCTCCGGAAGAAAGTTGTGCAGGTAGTACTGACCCGTGCGCGCGTCGAGCGTCCAGGCCGGCCCGCCAAAGGCACTCAACCAGTTATTCGGCGGGCTGCCATCCGGCTTGGGATCGGCCCAGACGTACCAATCGCGATGGGCGGCCGCGCGAGAGGATCGCGCGTCAATGAACCACGGGTGCCGATCACTGCTGTGGTTGGGCACGATGTCGAGCACGATCTTGATGTCGCGCTTTGCCGCTTCCGTGATCAGCGCATCGGCCGTGGCCAGGTCGCCGAAAACCGGCTGCACCCCGCAATAGTCGGCGACGTCGTAGCCAACATCAGCGTCCGGCGAGACCGTGATCGGGTTCAGCCAGATGGCATCGACGCCCAGCCACTGCAGGTAGTCGAGTCGACCGATCACGCCGCGCAGGTCACCGACGCCGTCGCCGTTCGAGTCCTGGAACGAGCGCGGGTAGACCTGGTAGATCACGCCCTCGCGCCACCATTCGCCAGGGGACATCGCCAGCCATGCTACGGCTTGGCCGCTTGTTGCCGGCGGTAGCCTAGCTGCCCGGCGTGACTCCAGGGGCCGTTAACGCCGAGTGGCCGTTTGGCGAATGGCCAACCCCGAGCGACTTCACCGAGGGTTCGATGATCGCGTCGATGAGGCCGTAGTCCTTCGCCATCGCCGGCGTCATGAAGAAGTCGCGCTCGATGTCGCGCTCGACCTGTTCCGTCGAGCGCCCCGTGCGCTGCGCGTAGATGCCGACGATGATCTCCCGCAGCCGGAGGATCTCGCGGGCATGGATCTCGATGTCCGTCGCCTGTGAGGTCCGCATGCCACCACTGGGCTGGTGCAAGACGATCTGGCAATGCGGCAACGAGAGCCGCTTGCCCTTGGTACCGCCGACCAGGATCAATGAGGCGGCGCTGGCGGCCATCCCGGTGCACAGGGTGCTCACCGGGGGATGCACGTAGCGCATCGTGTCGTAGATCGCGAGTCCCGCCGAAAGCGAGCCTCCCGGGCTGTTGATGTAAATGCTGATCTCCTTCTCCGGATCCTCGCTGTCGAGGAAGAGCAGCTGCGCGATCACCAGGTTGGCGACGTCATCATCGATCTCGCTGCCGAGAAAGATGATGCGGTCGCGCAGCAAGCGGGAGTAGATGTCGTAAGCACGCTCGCCGCGCGCGGTGCTCTCGATGACGCTGGGAACGAGGGCCATGAATTCCTCCTTAACGGTCTACGGTGAATCCGATTCGCCGCCGGGCCGGTGTTGCCTGTGTGGCGGCCAGATACAAACTGAAATGGGCAACGCTCCTCAGAGCTTGCGGACGAAGGTTCTGGGTCGCGATCTGGAGCTGCGCTCGGGGGTCCTCGGGCCAGCTGCGCCGCTGCTCCCTCGCGGCGTGACTCCCAAGGGATCTCGCCAGGTCAAGGTACAGCTCGGCGACCGGGACTTCCAGGGCTCGCGCGATGGCGAGCAGGCGCTCGGACGACACGTCCTTGAGGCCCCGCTCGAGCTCGGAGAGATACGCGGGCGACAGCTCGGCGGCCTCTGCCAGCTCGCTCAGGGACCGCTCCGCTTCTTCTCGGCGCCGGCGAAGTAGGTTACCGAGCGCAACTCGAATCGAACTCGCGTTTTCGCTGTGAGCGTATGGCATATGCCGTGGGCGTATAGTATCACGTTCTTGACCGGCTTGCACGGTGCATGCCAGGAGGCACTGGGCTCGTCCTATAGGCATGGCGGTAGCGACACGGTCTCGACGAATCGCCCGTGGCGTGGGGGTCATCGCGATCGCCACCATCCTGGGCGGATGCACGGCAGCCGCGGCGAAGCCTTCGCCAACCTCCACCCGGACCGCTTCTCCCTCTTCCGAGGCGTCGCCGTCGCCGACGTCTTCAGCCAGTGAGTCAGCCTCGCCAACGCCGACAGTAACGCCGTCGGGCGTCGATCCCGGCTTCGTGCCGGCGCTGGCCGCCATCCAGATGGTTGGGCCGCGGATCGGCTGGGCTGTCGGGGCCCACGCGATCTTTGCCACCAGCGACGCCACGCACTGGACGAAGCAGTACGCATCGACCGAGGAGTTCGTCGGCGTGGACTTCATCAGCGCCACCACCGGCTGGTCGGTCGCTACGCGAACCCTGCTTGGCACCGCCGACGGCGGCCGGACCTGGCGCCAGCTGGGCGAGCCGCGAGTGCCGCTTCGCTCGATCCACTTTGCGACTGCCACGCAGGGCTGGGGGATCGCGGGGGGAAGCGACCCGCAGCAGATCCATGGATGGTTGATTCCCCAGGAGGGCGCCACCCTCGTTTTCACCTACGACGGCGGGCTGACCTGGTCAACGCTCGACGGCCCATCGAATCCGCAAACGGTGTGCTTCAGCGACCCGGCCCAGGGATGGATCGGCACCCCTGAAGGCGTGTATATCTATCGGAATACCGACCTGGGGCACAACTGGAGCAAGGTGCTGCAGCGGCCCGACCCGCAGCCTGGCCTGCCGCAGGCAACGCTCATCCAGTGCGCCGCGCCGCGCGCGCTCTGGGTGCTGTTCCTTGGAGGATTGAGCGGCATGAGCCACAGCCCGTATATCGCCTACGCCACCGTGGACGGATCGACATGGAAGGCCGTGATGAAGGAGTCGATGTCGGAGGGTCAGATCCTCCCCGGGGTGCCGGCCGGCCCGGATACCTATCCACCGAGCTTCAGCGTC
>VBFX01000214.1 GCA_005889395.1 Chloroflexota bacterium | reverse complement strand
GGCGAGCAGAAGATGTCGCAGCTGGCGTAGTAGCGAGGCAACTCGGAGGCGGGCACGTAGCCGGCCATCACGACATCATCGAGCTGTTTGCGGGCGAGGAAGTTGCCGTACCAGCGCCGCAGCGGGCCGTCGCCCACGATGATGAGCCGCAAGTTCGGGTACTGCGGCTTGAGCTGAGCGAAAGCGCGCAACAGGTAGCCGAGACCTTTGCGGTACTCTAGCCGGCCGACGAAGAGCAGGTTGCACATGCCGTCGCGCAGGTCCGGGTAGGGGACCTGGTTCTGGAACCGTTTGACATCGATCCCATTCGGGATGACGCGATAATCGCCGGGAAAATAGTGCCGCACGAACTCGCGGGCCGGGTTGGAAACCGCGATGCGCGCGTGGAGGCGCCGGACATAGCGCTTGAGCAAGGGCTTGCCGTAGTAGTAGCCGACGTTGGAGCGGGCGAAGGCATGAAAGGTTCCGACATTGCAGGTCCTGGAGAGGCGGAGCGCCGTGACCGGTAGCACCGGCATCAGCGGCTCGTGGTAATGAAGAACATCGAAGTCGCCATCGCGGACGTAGTGCTTGATTCGATTGGTGAGGTGCAGGCTGACCGTGATGCGGGCGACGGACCCGTGCATGGGGATAGGGAAAGGCCGGCCGACCCGGACGAAGTCGCTATCACGTTCCGCGAGCTCCTTGTCCGAGCAGGGCGCAAAGACGGTGACGTCATGGCCGCGCCGCCGCAGACCGGCGGCGAGGTGACGCACGTGCTCGGTGACCCCACCCGGATGGGCGTAGTCATAGGCGGAAACGAGGCCGACCTTCATGAACGGCTTCCCCTCACGTGCCCTAGCCTCGGGCGAAAGCTCGAACAGCCGACCGTCCCATGCGGGCCCAGTTGCGACCGATGCGGCGGAACTTCAGCTGGGCGATGCGCCGATGCGTCACGAAATCCCAGTACTCCCCGAACGCCTTCGTCTGGCTTGCCAGCAGCGCCTTCTTCAGATCCTGGGCGTCCTTGCCGGGGAACGTGGTGTACCCGGTGCCGATGCCCTGGAGGTGGTGGCTGTCGGAGCAGCCGACCTCCGGAAGGTGAAACCGACTCTTGTTCAGTCGATCGATCTTGGCGGCGCAGGTGCGGCCGGCGACCGATGGGTTGAAAGTTTCCACCGCATCGAAGTAGATGTCCGGCGACGGATGCTTCATGATGCCGTCGAAGGAGCGGAATCCAATGCTGCGGGTCAGCATGGAAAAGGGATGAACCGCGATCGCCAGTCCGGCTTGCTCGTGGATCTTGCCGATGGTCCAATCGAGGGGGCGCCACATGGGGATGGGCTTTTCGATGAAGAGCGCCAGCAGGTGCCCATGCAAGGTGGTGATCTCGCAGCCAGTCACGACCTCGAAGCGATACTCGTTGGCGATCTCCTGCGCCTGGTAGCTACCAGTGAGGCGATCGTGGTCGGTGATCGCCATCACATCGAGGTCAGTGCGGTCGCGAACGTAGTCGAGCACCTCCCGGACGGTGGCGGTACCGTCGTTCAACGATGTATGAATATGGAAGTCGGCTTTGCCCACGAATTCCTCCTTAATCGCCCACAGCGGCTTGCGCCGGCGGTGACGGAATGGTGACGGCCGGGACGACAGGCTTCTCCGGCCAGATTGGCTCGAGGACGTGCCACTGGTCCGGATACCTCTTTATATACCGTTCAAACGTCGCCAGGATCTGTTCCATGGCACCTCGCACGTCGGCCGGGTGATCTTCACTGGGGGTAAGGAAGAGCGGCGGCTCACCGATGGCGATGTAGGCGTCATTCTGGTCCCGGATGCAGAAAGCCGGCAGGATCGGTGCCCCGGTCTTGAGAGCGATCTCCACCGGCCCGGTGGGGAACGAGGTGAGCCGGCCGAAGAACTTGAACGGCTGGCCGGTATTCAGAATGTCACGATCCATGGCGAGCACGACCATGCGGTGTTCCTTCAGCATTCGGATGATGTCCCGAGCGCCGGTTTGGCTCAGCGGGATCACCCGGATGTTCATGCGCGAGCGAAGGGCGGACACATGATCGAAGAGCCGGCGCGGTTCGATCTGCTCGACCATCACGCCGATCTCGCCGAAGGAAGCCGCCCAGCTGGCCGCGGCCAGCTCCCACGATCCCATGTGGGGCGCCACCACGATGACGCCTTTGCCGCGGGCCATGGCGGCGTCGAGATTTTCCAGTCCCGATGGGGTCAGCAGCGCGCCCAGCTTGCGGCGGTCCATCCGGGGGATCTTGAAGAAATCGATCCAGGCCTTGGTGTAGTTCAGCCAGTTGCGCCAGGCCAGCTTACGGAGCTGCGGCCCGGGCATCTCGGGCAACACGTGGTGAAGATTCGACTCCAGCG
>VBFX01000149.1 GCA_005889395.1 Chloroflexota bacterium | reverse complement strand
CGTCGTCCGCTGCCGGCAGGGGCAACCAGGATGCTGTCCTGGGCCCGGGCGGCATGACGCTCCAGCAGGAGATCGGTGCGGTCATGATGGTCGGCTTCACGGGTCCGCTGACTCCGGCCCTTCTCGAGGACTGGCGCCAGCACCAGTTCGGCGGCCTCATCGTCGTTCCCATCAATCAGAACGGCGGGGATGCCCCGGCGATCCGCCAGCTGATCCAGTCGGTCCGGGGGGTGATGCTGCATCCCTTGATGGCGGCGACCGACCAGGAAGGCGGGACCGGCCAACCCGAGATCGCGACGATCTCGAGGGGAATGAAGGCGCTTGGCTTCGACATCAACTTGCTACCGGTGCTCGATGCCCAGGACGTGCCGGCGGCCATCGCCGCCATCCATGCCGCGGGCATGTACGCGGCCGCTAAGCACTCAGCTGACTTTCGGGCTTTGATCGCTGCCCGTGTGGAGTTCGTCGTGGTTGGGCACCTTACGGTGCCATCGATCGCGGTGCCCAAGGACGTCGGCTACCAGGGGCTGGTCATCTCGGACGACCTGCAGATGGGAGCGCTGAGCCCGCAGGATCCACCGCCGGCGGCGGCCGTCCGCTTTCTCAAGAACGGCGGCGACATGGTGATCGTCTCCCATGACATTGTGGTCGCCGACACCACCTACGCCGCGCTTCATGCCGCGGTCCTGAACGGCAGCTATCCCCGCGCCCAGCTGGATGCGTCCGTCCAGAAGCTGCTCTCGCTCGGCTTGCGCTACATGCCTTAGTCGGGCGGCTCGGTGGCGACCTCCGCGCCCATCGCGTGGTAGCCGCCGTCGACGTGCACGATCTCGCCGGTGGTTGCGGAACTGTAGTCGGAGAGCAGCACGCAGGCCATTTTGGCCACTGGCGTACGGTCTTCGCTATTCCAACCGAGCGGTGCGCGCTGGCCCCACGTATTCTCGAAGCGCTCGAATCCCGGGATGCCCTTGGCCGCCATCGTCTTCAGCGGCCCGGCCGCCAGCGCGTTGACCCGAATGTGGTGCTTGCCGAGGTCGCGAGCAAGATAGCGGGTGACCGATTCGAGCGCGGCCTTGCAGACACCCATCCAGTCGTAGAAGGGCCACGCCTGGGTGGAATTATCGAAATCGAGAGTCACGATGCTGCCGCCCT
>VBFX01000148.1 GCA_005889395.1 Chloroflexota bacterium | reverse complement strand
GCGGTCTGGACACTCTCCCACGGAGCGGTCATGAAGTTGCCGCCGAGCGCATCGCCCGGCGCGAAGGCGATGGCGTGCACGAAGCCGTCGAGGCGACCCCAGCGCTGCTTCAGCGTCTGGGCAAGGGTGTCGATCTGTTCCTGCTTGTTGACGTCCATCTCCAGGATCTCCGGAGTGGGTTTCATCCGGCGGGCGCTCTTTTCCGTCAGACTCATCACTCGGCCGAAGCTGGTCAGCACGATGTCGGCGCCCTCTTTCTGGGCCGCGTCGGCTATCGCGAAGGCGATGCTGGCTGGGGTGAGGACGCCAGTGACCAGGATCTTCTTCCCTTCGAGGATGCCCGGCATGGCGGTCCGATTCTATCTGAGCCGGCTCGGGAACTCCGAAGAGGGTCTGAAGGGTGGCTTGAGGGATTTGAACCCTCGACCCTCAGATCCACAATCTGATGCTCTAACCAGCTGAGCTAAAGCCACCGCGGTGCACGTGATTATAAGAGGTTACGCGCACGCGCCCGTTCAAATTCGGCGCAGGATGCGTTATATGCTGTAGGCGACTTGAAGACGTCTGATGACGCCCTCATCCGCCGCGCCCAGGCCCTCGACGCGGGGGCGCTGGCCGAGCTCTACGACCGGCACTTCGATGGAATCTACCGCTATCTGTTCACACGAGTACGCCACCACGCCGACGCCGAAGACCTCACGGAGCAGGTGTTTTTGAAAATGGTCGACTCCATTCATCGCTACCGGCCGCGGGGTGTCGCGTTTTCGTCGTGGCTTTACCGGATCGCCCATAACCTGCTGGTCGACCGCTACCGCCGCGCCGGACGCGAGCCGATGGAGCTGACTGACCAGGTCCGCGACGTTCGCCCGCATGCCGATCCGGCCGCGCTCGCCCAGCACTCGGAGGAGCGCCGCCAGCTGCTCGCGGCCGTGCAGCGGCTAACCCCGGAACAGCAGCAAGTGATCACCATGCGATTCATCGATAACCTCGGTGTCGACGAGATCGCCCGCCTCATGCGTCGGCGGGTCGGGGCCATTCACTCGATGCAGCACCGGGCCCTGGCGAGCCTCTATCGCTTCCTTCTCGAGCCCGGTCAGGTGGAGGCGCGCCGTGCGTGATCTGACGCGGCCTCTGCAAGAGTGCCTCGCCGCGATGGACGACAAGCACAACCTCCAGGAGGTGCTGCGACGGTATCCGGCCGATCGCGACGAGCTGATCGCGCTCCTCCGGCTGTCGATCGACCTGGGCGGGCTCGAGGCCCCGGCCGCCGATCCAGCCTTCCGGCTCCGGGCGCGAAACCGGATGCTCGCCGCTGCGGTCCATCGCCGGCAGGCCCGGCGCTGGAACCCACTGGCGGTGCTCCCTCGACCGGTCGTGCGACTGGCGTACGCGGGCGCACTGGCCGCCGCGCTGCTCGTTGGTGGCCTGACCGCCGCAGCTGCCTCGGATAGCAGCCTTCCCGGCGATCCGCTCTACGCGGTCAAGCTGGGCGTCGAACATGCGCGGCTGGCAACGACCTTTGACTCGGCGGCCCGCGCTCACCTCGAGCTGCAATTTGCCGACGCTCGGCTGGCTGAGGCGCAACGGCTCTTTGCCTCAGGCCGCGTCCAGGAGGGCGTCCGTGGGATGGCGCAGTACGACACCGCCATGACGCAGTTCAATCGATCGATCGCCGGGAGTGCATTGGACACTCGCGCCATTGATGACCTGAGCCGCGTTCTGGACGATCGCGCCGCGCGGGCCGACGCCAGTCTCAAAGAGTTGGCCTTATCGCTGGCGGCAGGGGGCGACACTGAAGCCGCAGCAGCCGTCGCCCGCACCCAGTCACACGTTGAGCAGGCCTGGAGCGGGAGCAAGCGCGACTTGCAATCGCGTGGATCAGCTGGCCTGCAGGGCGGTCATCAAACAAGGCCCGCCTCCGGACAGCCCTAGGCACGTTAGCGGCGCGGGCTGATTCTTCGCGCCGCTTCTCGCGACACCTTCGCCTTAGCATTGGCGCGCTCGAGTTCTTTCTCGGCCTGTCTCGCCCTTTCGCCAGCGCGCTTTGCATCGGCTGCGATCCGGTCGGCTTCTTCCCGCAGCCGGCGTGCGGTCTGAGCGGCTTGTTGTGCCGCCTCTTCGTCGGCCTTGGCGGTGCGCTGCACATGTTCGAGCTCGATCCGCTTCTCCGTCTCCGCGGCTTCGCGCTCCGCCCGCGCTTCACTCGCCTTGACGCGAGGCGCGGCGGGGCTGGCGGTCCCGGCCGAACCCAGCGCAAAGGCCGCGGTCAGCATGTCCTCGCCGGCACGCGGCTCGCTGATGAGTGCGCTCCCTTGCAGCCGATTCCAGGTGTCTCCGCCGGAGACCGCGGCCAGCCGCAGCATCTCCTGCACTCGTCGGAGCGTCGCTTCGTCCGCTGCGTGGTCGCCAGCGCGAAGCACACCCCCGGCCTCTCGCACTGCCGCCTCGAGCTCGCGTTGCAGCGCCTCGGACGCTGAGCGCAACTCGGCCGCCGCGTTCTTCCGCCCGCTGACGGCGCCCGACTGCGCCTGCACGACGCCCTCTCCAGCGCGCCGCAGCCGCTCGAGCACGGGCTTGTTCCGACGAGCGAGCTGATTTACCGCCCAGACCGCGACGGGTGGCTTTTTGAACCCGGCGACCTCGGCCGCCAGCTCGCGCTCGCCGGCGGCCTTCAGCTCTTTCGCCTTCGCATTGCGCCGGTTCGTGAATTCGTTCAGCGATCCCGCGAGCAGCTGGGCAACCACGTCGTCCAGGTTCATCTGCGTTCGATCGTACGCTCGCGGGCCGTCAGCTAACTCGGCTTGCCACGGCGCGCG
>VBFX01000147.1 GCA_005889395.1 Chloroflexota bacterium | reverse complement strand
GACCCGCGTCATGCGGCTGCTCCTCGCCGGCGGCCGCCTAGCCACAGCGCACATCGACGGGTAACATCGGCCTGTGGCGCACCGGCACGATGACGAGTACGTTCATCGCCATGACTTTGGCGCGGATTCACACGTCCACCGCCTGGTGGAGATCATCGAGCACGCGCACGGGGCGCCCGGTGAAGAGCCGCACGGTCACACGCATATCGTCATGACCGACCGATCTGCGCGCGCTGATGGCGATAACCACCGGCACCGGCTGAAAGAGCCGTTCGCGCATGATCACGCCACGGAGTCTGGGCAGCACCGCCATCGCCTGGGCGATCTCCAGCACGAGCTCGCCGACCGCCACTGGCACCCGGTGGAAATCACGGAAATCGAGCTGGTGATCGAGCCGGACCGGCCGAAGCGCGGGAAGAAAACCCGAGATTACTGAAGGTCGAACTCGTTGCCTTCGGGATCGAACATATTGACGAAGTACTCGCCCCGTTCCTCAATCGCTCGTGACCGGCGAGCGCCCAGTCGTTCCAGCCGGTCGATCTCGGCGTCGACCCGGCGTCGCCGTTCGTCGTGGGGCGCATCTCTTGGTCCGCCGACGTTCAGGTCGAGGTGGACCCGGTTCTTGACGACCTTCCCCTCTGGGACCCGCTGAAAATAGATACGCGGGCCGGCTCCATCCGGATCGACGATGGCGCTGGCGGAGTTCCAGTCCTGCTCGGGTATCCCCTGTGCCTTCAAGAAGTCCTGCCACGAGGCAAAGCCCGAAGGGGGATCTTGTTTCTTGTAATGCAAGGCCGCGGCCCAAAAGGTGGCAAGTGTGTCCGGGTCGGCGCAGTCAAAAACGATCTGAACGCCGGTGGCCACGGGGTGAATATAACTAGTGCTTGCGGTAGCCGCCCTGGACGCGCCCGTCCATGAAGGAGATCTTGGGATGGCGCACCTTCGAGGTGAGGCGCCGGGTCGTGACCGCGGTGTTGAGCTGCACCACCACGTCGTTGCGCTGCAGGTGCGGCGGGTTCGGATATCGTTCCGAACAGGCCGGGCAGGAATCGAGGTGTTGGGCGACCATCTTGCGCTGCTCGCGCCTGAGCGTGCCCGGTGGGAAATTATCGAGTAAATACGCGATCGTCGGGCAGCGCGTCTCTTCGGTCTGCGCCTTGCCCTCCATGAAGAGATACTCCTCCTTGAAGCGGCGGCGGGCTCGATGCAACAGGGTTTCGACCGCGCTCTCGGAGACCCGCATCTTGCGGGCGATGTTCGCATAGCTCAAGCCCTGCAGCTCGCGCAGCGTCAGCACCAACCTGTACTTCTCGGGTAAGCGCCGGGCCACCGACCAGACGGCGTCGCGCAGTTCGCTGATCTCCAGGGCGACTTCGGGGCTCTTGCGCGCGTCACCATCCGGCACTTGAAGCACCGAGTCTTCGTTTTCCTCGTCATCGATCTCCTGCGCCTCGGGAAACTTCTTGCGTCTCCGGAGCTCGTCGTAGCAGAGGTTGGTGGCGATCCGATGGATCCACGCCGAGAAATTAAAGCTGTCGTTGATGCGGTGGATCGTCCGCAGAATCTGGAAGAAGGTCTCCTGGGTCAGGTCCTCGGCCAGCTGGCGGTCGCGCAGCAAGCGAAACGTTAGACCGTAAATAGCCTTGTGATAGCGCTTGAAGAGGGTGTCGAAGGCGGCCACATCGCCGCCGAGGTAATCGCGAATAAGATCGAGGTCCGAGGGTCCCTTGGCAACTCGTGTCACTACCCTCTCTACCGCCTGGACTCGGCAAAATCCGTGTCGACGTGAAGTCCACCCGCCGAGTCGCGGGGCGAATCATAGCACCCGTTCTTGCGCTCGTTGCACGACTCTCGGGCGCAATTTCCAACTTTGTCACACGGCCGCGATCTTTTCGCAGGAGTTCCGCAATCGGCTCGTTATAATGCCGCTGACGTCCACATCACGAGGGCCACAAATGGGCAGTCCGGGGGCTGGGAAAGCCACCACCGTCACCATCCGATTTCTTGACGACGAGATTATGGAGGGCCGGGTCGGCAGTACCAGCCTGGACCAGCCCAATCTCGAGCTGGAGATGCTCGACCAGGCCAGCAATAACGAGCGCGCCCTTATCCCATTGCCCTCGATCAAGCGCATTGCGCTCGGAAGCGGAATACCCGCGCCCGCCGAGCAGGCGCGTGCCGACAAGAAGGTGGCAATCCGCTTTCAGGACGGCGAGGTTCTCAAGGGCTACCTCGACGGCGATCTGATGCATGCCACCTACGGCATCACGATGCGGCTGATGTCCGTCGAGAAAGACCGTATCGAGACCCTGGGAATCCCGTACACGGCGCTCAAGGCACTTTTTTATCTCAAGTCTTGGGACACCCGGCCGCCAGAGTTCGACGGTGAGGAAGACCTGCATCTGAACAAGCGGCTTTCGTCGCCTCTCGTGGACCTGATCTCTGACATGGGTCAGCTGGACAAGCTCCGCAAGCGCGGAGCCATCACCGAGAGCGAATTCCAGCGAAAGCGCCGCAAGATCCTCGATAACATCTAACACGCGGCCCTTGCCACACCGGGGGCCGCTTATCACGCGGCCCTTTTCACTCCGGGGGCCGCTTAGGGCCGCCCTCGTTGCCCTAGCCGTCCTGCCTCTTGTGGGCGGTTGCAGCTCCCTGCCATCGGTGCACGGGATTTCGCTGGGCACCGCCAGTCCGTCGGCGTCGCAGTATCAGGCGGAGCCCGCGCGCCACGAGGGCGGCACGTTGGTGGTCGGCGACTGGGAGAGCCCAACCAACTTTTCGCCCCTCTTCAACGAAGAGGTCCCGGCAGCGCAGGTGGACGCGATGCTCTATTCGGGCCTCGTGCGGTTGGATCCCAACCTGCAACCGGTACCCGACCTGGTGGAACGCGTGCCGACCCTCGAGAACGGCGACGTTAAATGGAATCGTACTGCCGGCACGGTGGACGTGACCTACCGGCTGCACGCGGGGTTGCGCTGGTCGGATGGCGAGCCGCTGACGCCTTACGATGTCGCCTTTACCTGGGGGCTGATCGTCAATCCCAAGGTGCAGGGGGCCCTATCGCCGGACGGCTATCGGGCGATCTCGCGCATCGACGTCCGCGACCAGCAGCGCTTCACGCTCCATTTCGATCGCGTCTACCCCAAGTTTCTGAACCTGTTTCCCGCGGTGCTGCCGCAGCATCGCCTGGCCGGCATCGCCGCCGAGCAGCTGGCCACCAACGCGTTCTGGGGGCGACCCGATGTCGTCAGCGGCCCGTTCAAGATCTCGGAGCTCGTCCCGGACGATCACATTACGCTGGTGCGCAACGATGCCTGGTCGCAAGGGCGCGCGGGGCGCCGGGCGCACCTTGACAGCATTCTGTACAAGATCTATCCGGAAGCGGGACAGCTGATGGATGCGGCTCGGGCCGGCCAGGTCTCATTGGCACTCGAGCTGCCGGACGACCAGCTCGCGACACTGGCGAATACCGGCACCGTGACCGTGCAGCGACGTTCGCAATTAGCCTACGAGCAGGTGACGTTCAACCAGGCGGACCCCAACCCGCTGACCGGCCAGTCACCGCCCTGGAAGAACGATCCCGCGCTCCTCCAGGCGTTACGCGCGGCGATCGACCGTCCTGGCAT
>VBFX01000059.1 GCA_005889395.1 Chloroflexota bacterium | reverse complement strand
GCTGGCGGGATTCATGCGCATCACCGTGAGGACCGCGGATGAAAACGCCCGCCTCGTGGAGGCCCTGTCCGAATGGAGACCGCATGCCGGCTGAGCGCTCCGCCGCACGACAGCGGCAGACGAAGGAGACCGACGTGTCCGTGCGGCTCAACCTCGACGGAGGCGGCGCCATCGAGGTCTCCACCGGCGTACCTTTTCTCGACCACCTGCTGCGCGCGCTGGCCGTGCATGCCCTCCTCGACCTCGAGGTGAGGGCACGCGGCGACCTGGAGGTGGATGCGCATCACACCGTCGAGGACGTTGCCATCCTGTTGGGGGAATCGCTGGCGGAGGCGCTGGGTGATCGATCCGGCATCGCGCGCTTCGGTGATGCCATCGTGCCGCTTGATGAGAGTCGGGCCACCGTCGCCGTCGACTGCGGCGGTCGTGGCTACGCGATGATCGACCTGCCGCTGCGCGGCGTTACGATCGGCTCGCTACCGGCAACGATGGTCCCCCATTTCCTGGAGACGTTTGCCCTGCGCGGTGGCGTGACCCTGCACGTGGTCGCCTCGGGGCGCGACGACCACCACCTGGCCGAGGCGACCTTCAAAGCCCTTGCGCGTGCGCTCCGGCAGGCCTGCGCCGTCGATCCAGCCCTGCGTGGAAAGAGCGCAAGCACGAAATGATCGCGCTGATCGACTACGGTGCCGGCAACCTTCGCAGCGTTGAGAATGCCCTGGCACGGCTCAACGCGAGGGCCACCATCGCCGCGACGCCCGAGGATCTGGCCCGCGCACGAGCCATCATTTTTCCCGGCGTGGGCGCGGCCGGCCCCGCGATGGCGAGCCTGCGCGATCGAGGCCTCGACCAGGCCGTGATTGCAGCCATTCGTACTGGGATCCCGTTCCTTGGGATCTGCCTGGGGATGCAGCTGCTCTTCGAGTCGAGCGCGGAGGACGGCGCGGCCTGCCTGGCAGTGCTTCCCGGCACCGTGGGGCGACTGCCGACGCGGGAGAAGCTTCCCCACGTCGGCTGGAACACCCTGGAACACGTCCGGCCGCACCCGGTGCTGCAAGGTATGGAGGGCCAGGCCTTCTACTTCGTGCACACCTACGTCGTCGTGCCTCGCCACCCCACCGTGACCGCCGGCGAGACCACCCATGGCGTGCCCTTCGTCAGCGCCGTCGCGCGCCAGGGACTCGTGGGCGTGCAGTTCCATCCGGAGCGAAGTGGGACCGCGGGGTTGCGCCTGCTCGAGAACTTCCTGCGCTTCGCGAACGTGGAGGCGGCCGCGTAGGCCGAATCCACATGTTGCTCAAGCGGATCATCCCGTGCCTCGACACCGCCGGCGGCCGAGTCGTGAAGGGGACGCACTTCGAGCAACTACGGGACCAGGGGGATCCCGTTGCGCTCGCCCGAGGCTACTCGGAGGACGGCGCGGACGAGCTCACGTTCCTCGATATCGACGCGACGCCGCAGGGCCGGGCGACCCTTGTGGAGCTCGTCGAGCAGACGGCGCATGAAGTCTTCATTCCGCTCACAGTCGGCGGGGGCATCCGCGAGGTCGACGAGATCCGGACGTTGTTGCGCGCCGGCGCCGACAAGGTCTCGATCCAAACGGCGGCGGTCCGGCGCCCGGAGCTGATCACGGAAGGAGCGCGCGCCTTCGGCTCGCAATGCATGGTCGTGGCGATCGATGCGAAACGCGCCTCGGGAAAAGATCGATGGATGGTCTTCACGCACGGAGGTAGGACCCCGGCCGGGCTCGACGCAGTCGGCTGGGCGCGCGAAGCGGAGCACCGGGGTGCCGGAGAGATCCTGCTGACCAGCATCGACGCCGATGGGACGCGGGCCGGCTATGACCTCGAGCTCACGCGCGCGGTGGTCGACGCCGTGCAGATCCCTGTGATCGCGTCGGGCGGCGCCGGCCACCCAAAAGACCTCGCAGCTGTACTGACCCAGGGAAGGGCCGATGCCGCGCTGGCCGCGTCCATTTTCCACAGCGGGGCGTTCCCGATCCCGCAGGTAAAGGCCTACCTCGCCAGCCAGGGCATCCCGGTACGAATATGAACGCGCCCGATTCTGCCGGCCTCACCTTCGACGACCGCGGCCTGATCGTCGCGATCGCCCAGGACCTGACAACAGGCGCCGTCCTGATGGTCGCGTACATGGACCGGGAGGCGCTGGCTCGGACCGTCGAGACCGGCGAGGCGCACTTTTGGAGCCGCACCCGGCAAGCCGTCTGGCACAAGGGCTCGAGCTCTGGAAACGTGCTGCACGTGGAGGAAATCCAGACCGACTGCGATGCCGACGCGCTCCTCCTCTCGGTTCATCCTTCCGGCCCGGCATGTCATACGGGTCAGCGCGCGTGCTTTGCCGCGCCAGTCACCATCCTCGACCAGCTCGACGCGACGCTCCGCGAGCGGCAAACGCAACGACCGCCGGGGTCCTACTCCGCGACGCTGTTCGACGGCGGGCGCGCGGCGATCCTCCGAAAGCTCGGCGAGGAGGCCGTCGAGGTCCTGCTCGCCGGCGCCCAGGAAAGCGACGAGGCGCTGACCAACGAAGTCGCCGATCTCTGGTTTCACACCGCCGTGTTGCTGCGAGAGCGAGGGCTCAGCCTCGCGAGCGTGCTCGACATCATGGCACAACGGCGTCGGGGCGCCGCGCCGCACTGATTCATGCGCGAGCGGCCGCGGGCTGTTATAGCCAGTTCAGCTTGAGTTTGACCGATAGCCCGTAGCTGCCCTGGGTCGGATCGAGGACGATCGTCAGATTCTTGATGTGCAGCGTGTCGAGGAAATTCTGACCAGGTGGCGTGCTCATCAGGATGTTGACCGCCGCGTTGGAAAGGGTCAAGCCAAGGGGCGTGCTGTCGTCGGCCTTGCCGGTGTAGATCTGCTTGATCCGCTTCTGGTCGGCGAGCGCCCGTCCCAGGGGCGACTCGTCGTCGACCAGCGCGTCGAAGTCAAGCACCCAGAATTTGGGTCGATCGTCGTCATCAGGAGTGGTCGAGTCCTTCGGCTTCACGTCGCTGACACCTCGGAGGAGGAAGAGGTCCTTGCGAAGTTGGAGCTTCGGAGCGGCCTGGACGGATTGGCGTTGGACGTGCGCGTCGCTGGGCAGACCAGCCAAACGCTGAGCTACCCGCGCGTTACCTTCGGTTTGCTGGAGCCGCAGGACAACCCGTTCCCTGGTGTGAGGGTCGGCCGTCGCCAGCATCGGCCAGGGATCCATGCCGGCGAGCTCACCAACGTCAGGCGAAGGACGCGCCGGCGCTCGGCGTGGGAGGAGATCCTCTTCCTCGAGGCCGCGTTTTTCTAGGCGCCTGCGGCCTGGCACGACCGCATGCTCGCGTGTCCGTCGCAGGCCGGCAAGGTCCCCGCGTGCATAGCCTTGTGCCCAAACGGGCAACCCGTTCTAAACGGCGACCGGCTCCCCCACCTCGATCGGGTTGCTGACCGGATCCTGGCTCCACTCGAACCAACCGCCGTCGTAGACGGCGATCCGCGGCCAATCCATCAGGTGCGCGTAGAACCAGGTCTCGCCCGCGCGCCAGCCGGTGCCGCAGTAGAAGGCGACCCACTTGTCGGCGGTGATGCCCGCGTCTCGCCAGTTCGCCGCGATCTCCGGGTAGGCCCGCATCGTGTTGTCGACGTTGCGGTAGTGCTCCATGTGATACGCATCCGAACCGCAGTTTCCCCAGACGTCGCCCGCGATCCGGCCGGCCGGACCGATGTAGTTGTAGCCGCTGACCGCGCCGATGTGCTCCCGCCAGGTACGGACGCTAACGAGCGCGGCCTGCTCCCGATCGGCCAGAATCTGCTTGGCCTCGTCGATGTCGATGATGACCTGGGGCCGCACCGGGATCTGCATACCGAACGAGGCGACCGGCTCTGGCTCGTTGAGGACGGTTTCGAGCGGATTTCCGGCCTGGACCCAGTGGTCGTAGCCGCCATCGAGGAGTCGGATATCGTCGACGCCCGCGTAGCGAAGAATCAGTGCCGCGCGGCAGGCGGCGATCTGTCCCGCCCGTCGGCCCGGCCATTTCTCGTTGGCGTGGCCTTCGGTATCGCGGCCATACAAGATGACGGTGGTGTCGGGCGTGATGCCGAAGAACCGCAAGGCGACGTCGAGTTCTTCCGGGGTGCGGCGGTTCCAGTCGCGCGGATTCTCCAGCCGGTTCGTGTCGAGATAGAGCGCCCCGGGAATGTGATTCTCCTCGTACTCTTCCGGAACGCCGAAGTTGACGTGGAAGACCAGGAATCGCCCGGCGGGCGCCGCCTCGGGGCGTCCGCCTTCGAGCAGCTCGCGAAGCCATTCCGCGTGCACGAGCTTCTCGTAGTTCGGCAGCCGATCGACCGGCAGCGTCGCGTCCGCCGCCCACTCGGTCCAGCCCCCCTCATAAATCCTGACGCCCGTCTGACCTAGCTGGGCCAGCCTCGATCTTAGAGCCAGGGTATCCTCGGCCCGATCGCCATAGAGGACGACTTCCCGGCTCGCCAGGATGCCCTTGGAACCGAGCAGCCGTTCGACCTCGGGCGCATCGACGCTTTGCAGCCAGGCGCTGGGGAAGGCAACCGCGCCGGGGATGTGGCCGCCGCGAGCCGCGCCTCCGGATCGCCACCCGTTGTAGGCGGGCAGCGCCCGGACGTCGGCGATCGCGAGGTGGGGGTCGCCGAGACGCTGTCGAAGCTCGGTCAGGGAGATGTTCGAGTCAGGAACGCGGCTGGACGGATCGGCGCTGGTCATCGGGGCGACGGGCAATGCTTGCCTCCTCCCAGTAGGTAATCGTGCCATTTTGCCGGAAATTGTTGACTATGTCAATCCAAATAGTCAACTTAAACTGGTTACGCCAGAGTGAACGGTGGATACTCGTCGGTCACGAGGACGAACGCGTAGCCGGTCACTCGATTACTCCACCGCAGGACCCCCACCACGAAGTCGAACAGCCCGCGCGGGTACTTCCCGGTGAAGAGAATGGCGAACCAGGCGATGATGATCGCCACGATCGCTCCGATCCCCAGAAAGAACAGCACGATGTAATGGGGAATGGCCAGCAACCATTTCACCAAGGGAAGCCATTGATTGAGCTGGCGCGCGTCCGGATAAGGGAAATCCAGGTGAACCGCCTGCTCCTCGTCTGTTGACGGATAGTGATCGTCGAGCAAGGCAAGGTAGGCGCTGACCCGAGCCGAGAACCGGAGCAACTGTAGGTTCCAGTCGAACCACCACCGCGGATACTTCTGCCGAAACACGATCATCAACACGAGGGGAAGAAACAGCACGCCCCCGCCGGTGGCCAGGGTGACCGTCTCGTTCGTCGTGTTGTTCGTCGTGACATAGTGCAGTGAGGCGCCAGTCAGCAGACTGACGACAGCCAGGATAGGAATTGCGACGATAATGCGGAACGCCGAAGTCAGCCGATCGAGCGCACGGTCGGGAAAGTCCACGTTGAACGAAACCGGATACGTCGTCGTCATAGGGATCCCTCCTCATGGGTCCGAGCATGCCTCGGATGGGCAGAAGCAGGGCAAATCATAGCCCGCCGCCTAATGCTCAGCAGAGTTCGCTGAATAGCAACCTTACGAACGGCGTTAGGGGCTGTTACCCACCTGATCAGGTAACCGGGTGCTGTGTGTATCAGCTTTCTTGCCTGGTCGTCACGTTTTTGCGTTCGGTGCCGTAATCGAGCCGTTCAATACTCACGGCGGGACGTCTAGTGGGGGACCAAATACGTCTCGGATTGCGGAGCCTGCTGCGTAAGGTTGTGGCCCTGCCAGTCGCGCACCTTACGGTGGTACTGGCATCGACCGTTGGCGTTTCCGGAGTAGTCGCAAGTCTCCTCTTACCACCCGGTGGAACAGCGCTCGCCTGGTTCATTCCGCTCATTGAAGGCGCTACCGTGCTTTGCGTCCTGGTGGCGGGCGCCATGGCGGGGATCGATGTCATCGTCCGGCAGGAGCGAAGTGCCCTCCCCTACGTCGGCCTCGGCGCCACCCTGGCAACCCTCTGGTTGGCCCACTTGCTCAGCTTTACCGGGCTGTTATTACCGACCCTAATCGGTGCGCGGGATGGCGGCCTGCTATTCCATTTCGGCCGGATCGCAATGCCGGCCCTCCTCGTCTGGGCCTTGCTCCAGCACCCGGGATCGCTGTCGAATCCGCGTCGGGCGGTCACCCTGGTCGTCGTGGTCGCCCTCACGGCCGTGGGGGCGGCCGTGGGGGTGACCATGGCTCTGGATCCGATCCTCCAGTCGCTGAGCCGAGCCGATTTCAGCCATGTCAACGCCGCCCTGCTCGGTGTCGAGGCCTTTGCCGTGGCAACGGCGGTCTCCTTTTATGCTCTGGGGCGCCGCGGCGATCCCCGATTCGCCGGCGCCATCACCGCCGCCCTCATCCTTTTGGGATTTGAGGCCGTCGTCCAGATACTCTCGAAGGCGCCGTATGACGCGGCCTGGTACGCGGCCGCGGCGCTGCGACTCGACCCAGCCCTGCTTCTGATGGCGGGTCTGTTGAGCTTGTACGGCTCGTCCGTCCGGGCCGAACGGGTTGCAGAAGCACGTCACCGAGTGCTCGAAGAGCTCGAGGCAAACTTGAAGCTGACGGTCGAAATGTCACCCGTCGCGGTGATTTCGACCGACAAGCGCGGCGCTATCACCAGCTGGAATTCGCGGGCCGCGGCAATGTTTGGATGGTCGCCCCCGGAGGCGATCGGACAGCTTCTCTGGCCCATCGTCGCGGCGATCGACTGGCAGAGAATGCTGCGGCGGCGGGTGCGACGGCTGGGAAGCGCTGGCTCGCATCAGCCGCCACAGGCGATGGAGCTAACCGGGATTCATCGCGACGGCCACGCCTTTCCCATCGAGCTGGTCCTCGCTTCGCCGCAGGGCCCCGGAGAGCACGTCACACTCATGTGCTTGGTCCGCGAGCTGGCGCCGCCCGGCGGCGGCGTCCTCCCGACGAGCCTTCGTGTCGCCGTGACGGAACCGTTCGCCACGGCGCCGACCTGGGGGGAAGCGGCGACGCGCATGCTGCAGGGCATTTGTGACGAGCTCCATTGGGATGTCGGTGAGTTCTGGGCGGTCGATCGGGATACTGATGTCCTTCGCTGGGAGCACGGCTGGCAGCGGCCATCACCGGAAGTCGAGCGCTTCACGGCCCTGCGACGCGAGATTAAGGTCACCCGAGGCCAGGGGCTGCTCGGGGTCGTATGGAAAACAGGGACGCCCTACTGGGCAGGCGACATGCGCCGGGACAGCAAGGTGAGTCCTAGCGAGCTCGTCGCCGGCGCCAAATTGCGCAGCGGTGGTGCATTTGCTATCCGGGAGGGCTCGGACATCGTTGGCGCGCTTGCCTTCTTTAGTCGACGGCGCGTCCGTCTCGACCGGTTTCGCCTCGAGCGACTCGACGAGCTCGCTCGGGATCTCGGCAGCCTTATTCAGCGGAAGCGAGCCGAAGAAGCAATGCGCGCAAGTGGCCAACGCATTAGTGCGGTGCTGGACCATGTTGTCGACGGCCTCATTACGTTCGATGAGAGCCGACGCGTCGAATCCTTCAATCCCGCGGCCCAGCGGCTATTCGGCTACGAAGCCGGCGAAGTCATCGGGCAGGACCTCATGCTCTTGATTGCCGAATCCCATCGGGCGGAGTTCATCCCCCAGCTCAGGAGCACCCTACGACCAGGGAAAAGGCACGCCAGCTCGGCGGCCTACGAAACGCAAGGCCGGCGCAAGGACGCAACAGTGTTCCCGCTGGAGTTGAGCATCAACCAGGTGCGGCTCGGCAACGGCCCCCTTTATCTCGGGCTCTTGCGCGACATCACCGAACGGAAAGCCCAGACCGAAGCTCTTGAATACCAGGCGCTCCACGACAGTCTCACCGGACTTCCAAATCGCACATTCCTCGTGGACAGGCTCGAGCAAGCGCTGCTTGGCGCACAGCGCGAGAGGCAGCCGAAGGCACTCCTCGTCCTCGACCTGAATGGCTTCAAGCAAATCAACGACACGCTCGGTCACCAGCATGGCGATCGCGTACTCCAGGAAGTTGCTCGACGCCTGCGAAGAGTCCTCCGCAAAGCGGACACGGTGGGTCGCCTCGGTGGAGATGAGTTTGTCGTCCTGCCGGCTGGGGCCACAGATGCGCCACGCGCGATTCTCATCGCCGGAAAAGTCCTTGAGGCGGTCGAAGCACCGTTTCAGCTCGGAGAGCACACCGTCGAAATCGGAACCAGCATCGGGATCGCAATCTACCCGGAGCATGGCGATGACGCCACCACACTTGCCCGGCATGCTGACATCGCCATGTACGTGGCGAAGCGCGCGCGGACCGGCTACAGCGTCTACGCGGCCGACCACGGGTCTTACCCACCGGTCCGAGCTCCTCTGATCGCCGCCCTGGGTGCCGCCATCGATCAGCTCCAACTGCTGCTGCACTATCAGCCAATCGTCGACCTACGCACCGGCAAGCCCGAAAGCGTGGAGGCACTCGTGCGCTGGGGCCATCCAAGGCATGGCCTCCTGCTGCCAAATGACTTTGTCCCGGCCGCCGAACAGACCGAGTTGATTCATCCCTTGACGAGGTGGGTGCTAAACGAAGCGCTCAAACAGGCGCACGCCTGGCAGGCGGCGGGCATCGACCTGTCCGTTGCCGTCAATCTGTCAGCCAGAAATCTGCTTGATCCGGAGCTCGCTGACACCATCAGCGGCCTGCTTCAGGCCTGGTCGATCTCGCCGGAGAAGTTGATAGTGGAGGTCACCGAGCGGACGACGCTATCCACCCAGGACTTCGAAGCGCTGCGTCTCCTCCATGATCTCGGCGTTCGGCTCGCCGTCGACGACTTTGGCACGGGCTATTCGACATTGACGTACCTGAAGAACCTACCGCTCTCTGAAGTGAAGATCGACCGTTCGTTCGTGACCGACATGGTCACCAACCAGGACGACGCCACGATTGTGCGGTCGACTATTGACCTCGGCCACAGCATGGGCCTCAAGGTGGTGGCAGAGGGCGTGAACAACGCGCAAACCGCGGACGCGCTGGCGCGTCTCAACTGCGACTTCCTCCAGGGATTTTTCGTTGGACGGCCGATGGCCGGTTCGGAAATCGCCGCCTGGCTAGAGGGGCTGCGCCATCGACTTGGGCAGCGAGAGTGATGGGATGAAAATAGGGAAGCCGTTCACACGGCGGAAGAGTCGACAGGGGGCGCTGATTCTGATTGTTGATGATGATCTCCACGTGCGCCAAATGCTTCGGCACATGTTCGAGCGAGATGGTCATGAGGTGATCGAAGCCGAAGATGGCCGCGCTGCCTGGGAACTCGTTCCCGTCCGCCACCCGGCCATCCTGGTAACGGACCTGCAGATGCCCGGCCTGGATGGTTTTTCGCTGTGCCGAGAGCTCCGAGAACATGGTTTTCGACAGTTGAGGATCATCGTCTATACCGGCCAGCTAGTCACGGCCGAGGATACGAGAAACGCCGGTGCTGACGAGCTTGTCCTGAAAACCGAGCCACTCTCGCACCTACGCGATCTCGTCTTAAAACAGCGACGGAACCTCCCGTGAGTGCAGAGCCCGCAGCCTAGAGCTCAGGAGAGTTCGCTGAAATTCGTTGCGAACTTGAGGGCGAGCTCGACCGTTCAACAGAGTCCACCCCGGGTTCGACGCAAATGGCGAGGCAAGCGTCAACCCGTATTCAAAAACTGGAGGCGAGTGCGGGATTCGAACCCGCGGTGGAGGTTTTGCAGACCTCTGCCTTACCACTTGGCTAACTCGCCACCGGAGCCAATCGGATAGTTTAGTGGGCACCCGGGCCTTGCCTCTCCGGCTATCAACAAATTTGTCATCCGATCGGCCGGGCTCGTTGGCGCGGCGAGCACATAATCACGCGACGTGCGGAGGTCCTGGCTTGCCCTCTCGGCCCTGATCGCGACGAGCTCGGCGGCTGCCGCCTGCGCGCCCCGCCCTGCCGTCATCAGCCCGCCGCTGGGCAGTGCCATTACGGTCGGGACGATCCTCTCCCTCACCGGTAGCCAGGCGGTGAACGGCCAGATGGCCAAGGAGGGGTACCTCTACTGCCAGGGTTGGATCAACGATAAGGGCGGCATCTACCTCAAGGGGGTCGGCCACCAGCTGAGCCTCGACATCGTCGACGACCAGAGCCGGCCATCGATCGCGGCGGCGACGACGGAGCACCTCATCACCGACAACCACGACACCGTGCTGCTGGGGCCGTCGAACGACGCGACCGCCAGCCGGGCGGCGCCAGTCGCTGAGCAGCACCAGGTCCCCTTGCTCAGCAGCGGGGCGTCGTCAGACTCGATCTTCAACAATCACTACCTCTATCTATTCAGCGTGCTGGCGCCGCGCAGCCGGCAGCTGCAGGGCGTGGTCGACATGGCACTGGCGCAGGACCCCAAACCGCAATCGGTCGCCATCCTCTACGCGAGTGATAGTCTCTCGGCCGAGGTGGCCAACGCCACCGCCATTTATGCGAATGCGAGGGGCTTGCCGGTGATCTACGGCAACAGCTACCCCTCCGGCGTCAACGACGTCAGCGGTCAGCTCGGGGCAGCCGCCGCCGCCGGAGCGGAGATCATCCTCGAGGTCGGCCATCCCGCTGAGAGCGTGCGCACGGTTCAACAGGCCCAGCAGATGAACATTCAGCCCAAGCTCTTTGGCTTTAGCGACGGGCCCGGCGGAGACCGGTTCACGGCCGACCTCCACAAGGCGGCGAACTTCGCCGTGGGAGCCACACAATGGGCACCTGCCGCCCGCAACCGGATCAGTTACTTCCTCGATAGCTTCCATTACGCACTGGCGTTCGCCTCGCAGTTCGGGCACATGCCCGACCAGTATGCCGCCGCCGCGACCGTCGCCTGCCTCACCCTCGAGGTGGCGATCGAGCGAGCGGCCTCGACGGAGTCCGCAAAGGTGCGGGACGCGCTCGCCGCCACCGACCTGAACACGTTCTTCGGTCAAATCAAGTTCGACGACCGCGGGGCCAACGCCGTGAAGCCGGTTTACGTACAGCAGGTCCAGTCAGGGCGCGCGGTTCTCATCTGGCCACCCGATGTCGCTAGCGCCCGACCTCGCTACCCTGATCCGGGCTGGGCGAAGCGCTAAACCGAGCGGACTTCTGAACCCAGTTCTCGCCCCAGTTGGGCGAGACCCATCGGTCCAAGGTCCAGGGCGCGAGTGTGGAACGCCTTCAGGTTGAATGCTGTGCCCTCACGCTCGCGCGCCTGCTCTCGGACGGCGAGCCAGGCCCGCTCGCCGACCTTGTAGCAGATCGCCTGGCCCGGCCAGCCCAGGTAGCGGTCGACCTCGCTCCGCAGGAAGTCCTCGGGATGATGGCCGTGCTCGATGGCGAAGGGCAACATCAGCTCCGGCGACCACGTCTCCGCCGGGTGATAGGCCTCGTTCGCGGGGATCTTCAGGCCGACGTGCACGCCGATGTCGACGACGACGCGCATGGCGCGGAACGCCTGCGCCCGGAGCATTCCGAGCTCGTAAGCGGGATTCTGCAGGTAACCGAGCTCGCCCATCAGGCGCTCGGCGTAGAGAGCCCAGCCCTCGGAGTAGCCAGGGACGAACGCGGCGACGCGCTGGAAACGGTTGAGCTCGTCGGCCCTGTAGGTGAGCTGGGCCAGCTGAAGATGGTGACCGGGCACGCCCTCGTGGTAGGCCGTGGAAACCTCGCCCCACAGGGGGAACCGCGTCTTTCCCAGCGTGGGATACCAGGTTCTCCCCGGTCGCTTGAAATCCTCCGACGGTCGGGTGTAGTACATGGCTGCGGCGCCTCCCGGCGGAGCGATCATGGCCTCGACGCGCTTGACGGGTTCGGGGATGTCGAAGTGAGCACCGTCCAGCTCGGCGATCGTTCGATCCATCAGCGCCTGGAGCCAGTCACGAAAGGCGTCAACGCCTTCGATCGACCGCGCGGGGTCCGTTTCCAGTAGATGGACGACCGCCGGCAAGGCTTCGCCGGGCAAGATTCGGCCTGCGACAGAGACCATCCGGTCCTCGATGCGGTGAAGCTCGTCCCAGGCCCAGCGGTAGGTTTCGTCGAGGTCGATGGCCGTCCCGAGAAACGCTCGCGCCCACAGCGTGTACCGCTCCGGTCCCACGGCATCGCGTTCGGCCGCTGCCGGGGCGTATTCCTGCCGCAGAAAGCGCGTCGTCTGCGCGTACGCTTCCGAGGCGCGTCGCGCGGCAGCGATGAGCCGGCGCTGAAGCGTTGCGTTGCCCATGCCGCGAGCATCGGACTTGGCGGCAAGCGTCTCGAAGAAGGGCCGGGCCGTTTTCTGACCGCTCCAGGTGGCACCTTGATCGGCGCAGACCAACGCCTGGCGTCGCGCCGCCACGACCCCACGCCGCTGTCCCTCACGGAGCGCCGACTCGAAGCTGGCCAGCGCCTGCGGCACCCGCTCCATCCGTGCCGCGATAACCTCCCAATCGGCATCGGTCGCGGTGGCCATGAGATCGAAGCACTCCCGGATGCTCTGGAACGGGCTTCCGATGACGCGGAGGTCACGCAGGCGCTCACCGGCCTGGTCCTGGTCGATGGCTACCTGCAGGCGCTCGCGCATCACGTCGGCCGCCATCCGGTCAGGCTCGGGCAGCGGCCGAATCTGCGACAGTTGCGCCAGCGTCGTCCGGTCGAGCGCGGCGCGCGCGGCATGGCCGTCAGGGGAGTAGTCCGTCATTTCGGCGTCGTGACCGGTGACGCCGCGCGAGGTGGCGAAGATCGGGTCAAGGACCGCCGACTGATCGACGTAGCGATCGGCCAGCTCGCGAACGGCGGAGACGGTCTCTAGCTTACTGATTGGCGAGCAGTTGGGCCAGGTGCGCCATCACACGCACACCGGAACCGGTCGGACCTCTAGGCACCGTTTTCAACTCGGCGGCATCCTGCCAGGCGCTGCCGGCGATGTCGAGGTGGACCCAGGGACGGCCATCGACGAACTCGCGGAGGAACAGGGCGGCCGTGGTCGCTCCCGCCCAGGGCACGGTCGCGTTCTTGATATCGGCGATTTCGCTGTCGATTAAGCCATCGTAATCGGCCCAGGTGGGGAGCTCCCATAGCCGCTCGCCGGCGAGGTCGGACGAGCGGCGCACAAGGTCCATCAGGGGTGGATTGTTTCCGAAGGCGCCGATCGCCAACGGGCCAAGCGTGCGCGCGATCGAGCCCGTCAGGGTGGCGATATCCACGATGTGGGTCGCTCCTTCGTTGACGGCATAGGTGATCCCGTCCGACAGGATCAGGCGTCCCTCGGCATCGGTGTTGATGATCTCGATCGTCTTGCCGCCTGACCCAGTCACGACGTCGCCCGGTTTAATCGCCTTGCCCGACGGCATATTCTCCGTCGTCGGCACGATGCCGATGACATTGGTCTTCGGCTTGAGCTGGGCGATCGCCAGCATGGCGCCGACCACCGCCGCGCCGCCGCCCATGTCCGACTTCATCATTTCCATGTTCTGCGCCGGCTTGATCGAGATGCCACCGCTGTCGAACGTGATGCCCTTGCCGACGAGGGCGAGTAGCGGGCCCGCCGGCCCACGCGAGCCGCGTTTCAGTGCGATGCGAGCGTTTGAGGCGTTATACCGGATCACGATCATCTTGGCCGGCTCGTCCGAGCCGCGCGCCACCGCCAGCAAGGCACCCATCTTGAGCCGGCGCATGTCATCGACCTCGAGGACTTTGAGATCGAGGCCCGTCCCTTTGACGGCCTCCCTCACCTTCTCCACGAAGACAGTCGGCGTGAAGGCATTGGCCGGCGCGTTGACCCAACCGCGGATGCGGTTCGTTGCCTCGGCGAGGACCAGGCCATCTTTCACGGCCGCCGCCGCGCTCTTCTCGCCGTTGAGCCCGATGATGCTCAAGGTGTCGATCTCGGTGACTGCCTGCTCCGGCCGCGTCTTGAGGGAGCCTGCGTCGAAGTTGCCGAGCCCGATGCCCTCAGTGGCGGCCCGTGGCGGCTTGCAAGGCGTTGCGGAGCCGCACCATGTCCAACTCTGTCGCCTTCCCCAAACCGACCAGGACGGTCCACTTGCTGGGCGCGTTGCCCAAGTTGTGGACGGGCACCAGCTCCATAAATCTGCCGCGGAACTCCTGATCCGCGAGCAGCTGCGTGATGGCGCCCTTCAACTTCTTGTCCAGGGCGACGGCTTCCGCCGGCACCTTTGACTGCCCTTCAAAGATGGGCAGGATGAGCGCGTCCGCCTCTGCCTTTTCAGGGGCGGTGTTCAGCAGCCGAGCCTGCATGCGTCCTCCTCTCCCCCTCGCAGAACGTTCCGTATTGTACGTGCCGAACGAACCGGGAGCGTTAGGGGGTCCGCTTCCGAGCCTGTCGTTCCTGGAAGCGCCGCTCCATCTCGACAAGGTCGGAATCGGTATAGCGGTTCCGACCCAGCTCATCCTGACGGCTCGCCTTTGCGATGCCGAGCCGGATCCAGGTGGCGATCGTCGCCGGCGAGACGCCGAGCTTCTCCGCGGCCTCGGTGATCGAATAGAGACGCTCCTCAGCCATCAGTCGGTACCATAACCCGTGCATGGAAGCCCTCCGTCCGCCGGTGCGCTGCCCGCACTGCAACGGCGAGCCCAACTGGCAGGAGGTGCGGCAGCCCTATCTCGATGAGGACCCGCCGGGGCGGCTCGGCGTACATCCCCTGATCGGCTGGCGGTGCAACATCCGCCCGTACTTCCTGGCCGTCTCCCAGTGGGAGAGCTGAGCACCACGCGCCACCGCTAGGCGTCGCCGAATGTCGCATCAGCTCATTCAGATCATCAGCGCGGGCGGATTGCTCGCCATCTTCCTCACGATGACCGCGGAAAGCGCAGGCATCCCGATATCGAGCCGCCGCCAGCGCCGGCAACCTTCTCGGCTCACTCGTTGCCTACCTGCTCGTGAGACGCTACGGCGAGGCGTTGATCCTCGGGCCGGGCCGCCGCGTCGGCCTCACGGCGGGGCATCTCCGCCTGGCGAACCGGTTCTTCGTGCGGTGGGGATTGCCGGCCGTCTTCGCCGGCCGCCTCCTCCCTGTCATCCGCACCTATATCTCGTTCCCAGCGGGACTCTCGCGCATCACGGTGGTGCCCTTCACGGTGGCGACCACCCTCGGCGCGATCCCCTGGAACCTCGCCCTCGCCTACGCGGGCTTCGCGCTGGGCCAGAATTACGAGCGGGTCGCGAGCGCCCTCGGGCCGTTCACCATCCCCCTCACGGTCCTCCTGCTGCTGGCCATCGTCGCGGCCTACTACTACGGGCGGCGAATCGGGGAGGCCGAGGCCGGTTAGCGGACGGCGGCGAGGATCTCCGTTTCGAGGCCAGGATACTTCTGCAGTTCGGCGACCCGCTCCTGCTTGAGCCGCTGTACCATGGCGCGGTATTCCTCCGCGCGACCCGTTCGCTCGTAGAGCCGCCGCGGCTGCAGCACCTCGATGTCGTCGATGTCGGGAACGGCCTGCGCGACGTCGTAGCCAAAGTCCGCGTCGCGGGTCCAGCTGATCGTGCCTTCCGCGATCGCCTTGACGATCGCGCTCGAGTGTTCGATCGTCAGCTTCTTGCTGTTGCGGGACCCCTCCGGGCCGCCGACCCGCCCCGTGTTCATCAGGTAGACCTCGAACGGGCGTGACCGGTGCAGTTCGAGAAAGCGGTTGCCCTGCTGCTCGTGGCGCAACGGAAAGAAGGGGTTGGTTCCCGGCACGCGCAGCGCCTTGCCCATCTCGTCCATGCCGCCCGCCGACGTCCCCTGCGTTTCGCCGAGCATGAAGTAGGCGGCGGCGTGCTCGGAATCCAGGCGCGCCACGCCCGGGATGATGTTGTCGTTACGGTTGAGAATCAACAGCACGTCGACCGGCCCGATGTTCCGGGCATCCTCGACCCACCCCAGCGCCGACAGTTCGAAGGTGGCTCGGCCGTTCTGCGTGTAGCTCGCGTCGTAGAAGTCGACGGGACCACTGTCTTCTTTCTGGGAGACGTTCTCCAGGTAGGCGTCCCGCTTCGTCACGGCGCCGTAGATGGTCGGCTCGTGTTTCGGGTCGAGGCCGAACGTCTTGGCGAAGCAGCCGTTCTCCGTGCCATAGATCTTGCCCTTCGGCATGAGGGCGATGAAGTCGTCTTGGACCGGCTTGGAATTGTTTTGCCGCGTGAAGGTCGTCGTGGTCTTGCCGGTCCCACTCAGCCCCACGATCAGGACGACGCGCTGCTGCGCGCCCACCGGGATGACTTTGCAGCCGGCGTGCATGGCGAGCCCGCCGGCGTCGTACACCTTCTTGTTCCACATGCGGAGTCCGCCCTTCTTCGACTCACCGAAATAGTCGGAGTTGAAGACCCGCGTGATGCCGGCCTCGAGGTCGACGAAGATCGCCCGGTCGCTGGGATACCCCGGCGCCGCGAGGTTCGGCGTGTAGATCATCGTGACCTCCGGCTGCTGGCCTGCGGTGGGCGCATAGTAAAGGTGCCGCTGCATGCCGGCGACGTTGGCGTTGCGGGCCTCGATGATCAGCCGGGCGGGCGTCAGGAACGTTGGGTCATTTCCGATGACCCCGTCGAGCAGCACCATTTCCTGGTCGCGGATGTACGCGTCCTGGAGCTTGGCCCACTTTCGGCCTTCCTCGGGGGTTACGGTCTGCGCGGTGTGCTCCTGCGGACGATCCGTGACAATGTAGGTGCTTTTGGTGCTGCGGGAGTCGACGCGCGTGTGGACGTTGTAGTTGTCGTAAGTCGTGCGCCGAGCGTTCGGCATCCGGGCGGTGAGCTCACGAAGCTGGTCAGCGGTCGGGTTCTCGATCAGTCGCTTGGATTGCGGGATATACCCGCTGCGGATCTCGATGGTCACTGATTAAAGGATACCGGGAAGGGCCGCGCGGACTTAAATCTCCATGATGCCGACGAGCTCTTTGACGGAGTCCGCCGATCGCCGCAATGCGGCACGCTCATCGTCGGTGAGTTCGAGCTCAATGACCTCTTCCGCGCCGCCCGCCCCCAGCTTGACGGGCACGCCCACGAAGAGACCGCGGATGCCATACTCGCCGTCCAGCCGAACGGCGCAGGGAAGAATCTGCTTGCGGTCGAGCATGATGGCATCGACCATTTCGGCGACCGCCGCCGAGGGCGCGTAGTAGGCGCTGCCCGACTTCAGAAGGTTGACGATCTCGGCACCGCCGTCGCGGGTGCGCTTGACGATGGCCTCGATGCGCTCCGATGGAATCAACTTGCTGATGGAGATGCCGGCGACGGTGCACATGCGCGCCAGCGGTACCATCGTGTCCCCGTGGCCACCGAGGACATAGGCCTCCACATCACGCACGGAGACCTTGAGCTCCCGCGCGATAAAGGTGCGAAAGCGCGCCGTGTCCAGGACACCAGCCATCCCGATCACGCGCTGTCGCGGAAATTTGCTGACCTCGAACGCCAGCTGCGCCATGGCGTCGAGCGGGTTGCTGACGACAATGAGAATGGTGTCGGGGGATCGGCGCACGAGCTCCTCGGTCACGCCGCGGACGATGTTCTGGTTGGTTTTCACGAGGTCATCCCGGGACATCCCAGGCTTGCGGGGGACGCCGGAGGTGATCACGCAGATGCTCGACCGGGCGGTCTCCTCGTAGCCATTGGTGCCGACGATGGCGGAGTCATAGCCGACGATCGGGCCGGCCTCCAGCATGTCGAGGGCCTTTCCCTGGGGCAGGCCTTCCACGATGTCGACCAGCACGATGTCGGCGTAGCCACGCTCGGCGAGGCGCTGGGCCAGGGTGGCACCGACGTTGCCGGCCCCCACCACGGTGATCTTGGAACGAGCCATCCGCCCGCTACCGTAGCAAATCGACCACGGCCGTC
>VBFX01000146.1 GCA_005889395.1 Chloroflexota bacterium | reverse complement strand
TCTCCAGCTCGGCCAGCCGGGCAGGGACGACCTCGTATAAGCGGTAAAAAAGCACGCGGCGCATGGTGGTTTGTGAGCAGTGTCGTTAAGCCGGCGCGGGGGCGGCAGTGGGTTTCATTTTAAGAAGTCGCACGCTGTGCGGCGGGAGCGTCAGGCGGAGTGTGTCGGTCTTGACGCCGAGCCCCCTTCCGCCGCGTCGTGTTGACCAGAGATCAGTAATCGTGAACGTCCCTCCCGCTCCGGTGGCTTCGCCGAAGTGCAGGCGGTACGGCTTCGCGGCATCGCTCCAGTTGTATACCGCGGCGATCGTGGTGCCGTCCGCATCACGGCGTACCCAGAGCGGCGGCAGCTCCTGCGGAGAGGCGAACCAGTGGTCGTGCGCCTCGCGCTCCGGGGCACTGAAGAGGTGGACCGGCTCGGCCGCGGGCCCGCCGACCAGGCCGAGGACATTCGGATTTCGCAGCAGCGCCAAGCGGTCGGCAGGGAGGGTTTCCAGGTCGTCACCAAGCATGAAGATGCCACCCGAGAGGGCCGCGACAGTGATCATGACCTGCGCCTCGTGGGGGGTCAGCTGTGGCGCCGCCGCCATCGCGACATCGACGTCGACCGCGAACAGAGATCGGTCGAGGAAGAGACGGGCCGCCTGGTTGCGGGCCATCGAGAGGATCAAGGGGAATCCGAGCTGCGGCGCCGTTGCCTTGCCATCTTCCATCTGCGGAATGCCGACGTCGCCGCCGGTGCGAGCACCGTGCACGAGGCCGGCGACTGGCATCATCGGCGCACCGCAGGCGAGGAGGTAGGCCGTCTCGGGCTTGCCCGGCGGGTTGACCGCGTCGAAAATGCGTTTCAGTCCGGAGCGAAGGGCCTGTGTCCCCGTCACCTCAGGGTCGTACCGGCCGGCCTCGTAGGCGGCCCCGTAAAGGAAGTCGAGTTTGAAGTAGCTGAAGCCGTCCTTGCGGAGCCCGCGAAAGAGCTCGTCGAGAAACTTCTGGACCTGCGGGTGCGTGGGGGCGAGGATGTGGTACGCGCGGCTCAGCCGCGGGTCGACCAGCGGCGTCCCATCGTTCGCCCTGAGCAACCACTCGGGATGGGTCTGCGCCAGCTTGGAGTCGGCGGCGACGTGAAAGGGGGCAAGCCAGATGCCGACCTCCAGCCGGTGGCGATGCACTCGGGTGGCGAGCGCGTGCAGCCCTGCGGCGAAGAATTCATTGGCGACCCAGTCGCCCCAGCGCTGCCAGCGCGGCATCCAGCCGTCATCGAGCTGGATCACCGGACGGAACCCGTTGGCGGAGGTCTTGACGAGCTCCGGCATGCGCTTGGCCAGGAAGGCGGCGTGCCGGGTGATATCGCTTTCGGTGACGGCGAGGCCCAGGTGGTACCAGCTGCACCAACCGCGTGGCACGGTCGGGAAACTAAGGGCGCCCGCGGCGTGACCCGCGGCGGTAAGCGCCTTACGCAGCGTTGCGGTGCCATCCTCGCCATAAAGAAGAAGGATGGGATCGGAGACCAGGCCGGTCTGCGGCCCCACCTCCAGCCGAAGCTCCTGGGGAAGGCCACTGCGCTGCTCCGGTTCCGAGAGCGGCGAGCCGTGCTGCTCGGCGACGAACGTTGGGATGTCGGTGGGCAGCGAGTCGCCCGTGTGCTCGTCGCGATGGTAGTGCCAGCGGAAGACGGTCGCGAAGCGGCTGGCCCGCAGCACCTGCGCGACGAACATCGCCTCGCCGTCGCAGATCGCGGCCGTCCACCACGACGCCGCGGTTGGCTTGCGGTCGCCCTCGGTGATCGCCTCATCGAGCGGGTGGATCCCGGCATAATCCCAGGACTGGTAGCCATTGATCAACGCGCTGGCGCGCCAGGGCTCATCGCCGACCTGCAGGGCGGCGCTGCCCCCCTCGATGACGATCGGGCGCCAACCGTTGAAGGTCAACGGCGCCTCACCCGGATTGTTGAGCTCGCACTCGATCACGACGCCGCCCTCGTGCGGGATCAGGCGGGCGGTCGCCAACGCCGGGCCGGCCTGCCAGTGCAGGGCAACGGGTTCGGGATGCGGCAGCGGGGTGGCCGTGCTGGCGTACCACTCGCCGTTCAACTTCACCGCGCAGGCGGCACGCCGAACCACGGTGCGGTCACCCGCCACGACGGAAAAGGTGCCGGCCATCTGGTCGGCCAGCGGCTCTAAATCCAGATCGCCGTCAGTCTAACGTCAAGCTCGGCTCTGGGCGGCTCCGGTCTTCGAGTGAGCGAGCGGATGCTTGGGTTGGTACAGCCCAATGCGTCCTCCGCCGGGCAGGGTGATCCTGGTAACGCTTCCCCAGCGTTCCTCATCGAATGGCCGGGTGATGGGGACCTTTCTCCGCTCCAGTTCCTTTGCCGTCGCCTCGATGTCCTCGCACAGCAGGTAGAGCTCGTGATTGTCCTCCTCCTCGGTCGGGTGGATCGCAAGCTCTGTGGGAGGAAGCGCGAAGATGAGCCAACCGCCGCCCGAATCCACGGAGTCAAACCCGAGTACGTCTCTAAAGAACGCGCGGTCCGCCTCGGCATCGTGGCTGTAGATCAGAACGTGCGCGCCCGAAATCATCGGCTTCATGCGGCCAGTTTAGCCAGCTCGCTCAGCCGGTTCCTTCGGCGTCGGCCTCGAGCCTGGCCAGTGCCGTGACCACGGCATCATCGAGCGCCTGCAGGGCGCGCCGGACATCCTTGGTAGGGACGCTGAGCGACTGCTCGAGGCGGACTCGCATCAGCTCCCAGGCCCGATTCGTTCGCCGATGCTCGGTCACACCAGCGATGGTCAGCGATAGTTGTTGAGCGCGCCCATCGCGCGGATGCGGCTCCCGACGCAAGTGGCGGCGATCGTCCATCGCCCGAAGGTAGTCCAGAACTGTCGTAAGTGGCATCCCCATGCGCCTGGCCATCTCGGTGGCGGTCAGTGGCCCCTGCTCGAACAGCAGGCTATAGACCGCGTATTCGTCGGCGCGGAGAGGCACGTCGGCCAGGGCGGCGGACAGCAGGCGGCGGACTCGTTGGTTGACCACGAACAAGTCGAACAGGAGTGAGATCTCGCGGCCCGGCTGCTTCACGAGCCATAAGCATAAACCACGGATCCGTGATAAATACCACGGATTCGTGGTATCGTGATTCTCCACCCATGCGCTGCAGGGAAGCCGCGATGGCCACGCTGCTCCTCTTTCTCGGCGCCTGCGCGCCCGCCCCGACGGCGCAAGCGAGCCCGTCCCCGCGACCGTCGATTCAGGTCGCGAGCTTCGAACGCTACGCT
>VBFX01000145.1 GCA_005889395.1 Chloroflexota bacterium | reverse complement strand
TCCGCCTTCACGAACTGCTGGTGATCACCTCGCAAGGAGGTAAGCTCATTCGTTCAGCCGGGGCTGAAGTCGAAGACGTAAAAGGCGAGCAAGACATGCTTGCTGCCTTTGAACGAGGAGAGGGAAACCGGATCCCCGTCGGGCGTCCCCGGCAGGGTGAAATCGGGCGCCGGGTCCCCGACGCCGGGCATGTTGGTCGCGGCCGTCGACATCGACCTATTGTAGTTCGGTGATTTTCCGCGACCGAATCGACGCCGGCGAGCGCCTCGCCGCCGCGCTGCAGCGCTACCGCGACCACGACCGAACGGTCGTCCTGGGGATCCCGCGCGGCGGCGTCGTCGTGGCGAAGGCGATCGCCGTCGACCTGCACTTGCCGCTGGGAATCTGCCCCGTGCGCAAGCTCGGCGCTCCGGGCAATCCCGAGCTCGCGATCGGTGCCGTCGACGATGATGCGGTCCTCGTCTTCGATCGCCGGCTCAGCCAGCACCTCGGCCTGACCGAGGACGACATCATGCACGCGGCGGCGCGGCAGCGCGAGGAGCTACGGGCCTGGCTGGCGGCGCTGGGCGCGGGAGCGATGCCGGCGCTCGAGGACCGAACCGTGATCCTCACCGACGACGGCGTCGCCACCGGGTACACCGCACAGGCGGGTATCCAGACGGTGCGCCGGCGTGGTGCCCAACGTGTGGTGCTGGCGGTCCCGGTGGCGCCACCCGACACGGCCGGCTGGCTCAGGCCGCAGGTCGATGAATTCGTCTGCCTCGCCACTCCGGAGCCGTTCTACGCGGTCGGGAACTTCTTCGAGGAATGGCCACAGGTTACCGACGACGAGGTTAGAGCACTGCTGCTGGCCGGTAACACGTTGTAGCGGAGGTTTTACACGGGCAAGGACTTTGTCCCCTCGCCGGTTACAGCGGTGTGAAGCTCTTCGCCAAGGGCAAAGGGCAGCCGGACGCCCAGGCCGCCAAGGCCGCCAAGGCGCCGGCCTATAACCCCATCGATCGTGTCGGGCTCCTTGGGCTGCTTGACCAGGTTGTCAACAACGGCCAATCTGGCGTGCTCGAGCTGAGAGAGCCGCGTGGTGAGTGGGTCTACGCCTTTCAGGGCGGTGCCCTGACGCACGCCGCCGGCGGCCGTGTCCGCGGGGCGCGCCAGGCCTTCGATCTCCTCTGGGAATTCCAGAGCGGCCAGTTCGTGTTCACTCCTGGCGTCAACCCGAGCCTCGCCGGCAACCTGTACATCGACAAAGCCCGGCTCCTGGACCTCTTGCGACGCAGTCAGGCCGTGCTCCAGGGCCCCTCGGCGCCCTATATCCCTCCAGATCAGCAGCGGCCGATCGCCCCCGTCCAGCGACCATATTCGCCGCCGGTCCCCGGCCAGGCGCCAGCGTGGCAACCGGGGCCGCCGCCGGGCCAGTATGCGCCTCCGCAGGGAGCCCCTCAGGGCTGGCCTCCGGCAGGCCAGCCCGGCATGCCACCGCCAGGTCAGCCCGGCATGCCCCCGGCGCCGGGATGGGGTGCTGGCTACCCGCCGCAACCCGGCTATCCCGCCGCTCCCTATCAGCAGGGCGCGCCATACCCGGGCGCGCAACCCCAGGGGCAGCCCTACCCGCCTCAGGCGTACCCCGGGCAGCCTCAGCCCGGCTTTCCGGCCTATCCGCCGCAGCCGCCGATGCCCCAACAGGGCATGCCGCCACAGGCCATGCCGCCGCAAATGATGCCGCCCGCTGCCGCGCCGCCGGCCCGGCCGCTACCGAGCTTTTCCGTGCCGCCCATGGCGATTCCCAAGAAACGACAGGCGATCCCTGCGTACCAGCCGCCCGCGGCCGTGCCCATGCCGGCGCCATCCGCGCCGGAGCCTCCCAAGGCGGCCCCGAAGGACGACCTCGCGGCATTGCGAGCGAGCCTCGTCGCCCAGGCGCCCCCCGGCCATCCAGCCCCGACCGCTCCCGCGTGGGGCGTTCGCACCGGTGACGGCGCCGTTGCGCCGCCCCCTGCCGCCGCGGGCCCCACAGGTAAGGGCAAGGGCAAGGGCAAGGAGAAGGGCACGAAATCGAAGCGCCAGTCGAAGCTTGCCGCGGCGATCAAGGTGCAACTGATCACGTTCCTGTTGTGGGCCTGCGAGCGGAAGTACTCGCCGGACGATCACTGGACGCTGAAGGACGCGTTCGAGGTGTCGACGATGGAACTGCGTGATCAATTCATCGGCGCCTTCTCGGAGTCGTTCAAAGCCTCACGGCAAAAACGGAGCGACGAGGACGACGAGATGGATGACATGGCCGCGGGTCGGATGCGCGGGCGGGGCCGCCGGCACTAGTCACAACTCCACAGAAGAGATGACCGCGCTGCCTCGCGGGTAAACTTGCGGGGTATTGACTCTGTCTACCTCGCCTGCCGCGGAGCGGGCGATCGATCTCTTAGCCGGACTGAACCCTCCGCAGCGGGCGGCGGTGACCGCGGACGATGGGCCATTGCTGATCTTTGCCGGCGCTGGCAGTGGCAAGACGCGCGTGCTCACGCACCGCATCGCCTGGCTGATCCAGCAGGGTCGCGCCGAGCCGGGCGAGATCCTCGCTGTCACCTTTACCAATAAGGCCGCGCGCGAAATGCGCAGCCGGGTGGAGAATCTCCTGAACCTGGCCGCGGGCGCGATCTGGATGGGGACGTTTCATGCCATTGGGGTTCGCATTCTGCGGCGTGATGGGAGCGCTGATGGAATCGACCGCCATTTCGTCATCTACGACGAGGCGGATCGGCTGTCCGTGGTCAAGCGTGTCATGAACGAGCTGCGCCTCGATGAGAAGCGATACCCGCCGGGCGGGATGGTCGCGCTGATCTCACGCGCCAAAGACGAAGTCATCAATGGTGAAGACCAGCTGAAGGCGGCCGGCACCCACAACGAGGAACTGGCGGCTCGCATCCGGCTTCGTTACGACGCCTTCCTCGAGCAGAACAATGCGCTCGACTTCGACGATCTCCTGATGCGCACGGTCTGGCTGTTCGATCGCCACCCGGAGGTGCTCGAGAAATACCAGAAACGCTTCAAGTACATCATGGTCGATGAGTATCAGGACACCAACCGGGCGCAGTACCTGATGGTGCGCCACCTGGCCAGCAAGCACCGAAACCTCGCCGTTGTGGGGGACGATGACCAGTCGATCTACCAGTTCCGAGGCGCCGATGTGCGAAACATCCTGTCCTTCGAGAAGGACTATCCGGATGCGCAGATCGTGAAGCTCGAACAGAATTACCGGTCGACCCAGGTGATTCTCGACGCGGCGTACCACGTGATCAAGGCCAATCCGAACCGGGCCGACAAGCGCCTGTGGACCGATCGGCCGGGCGGCCCCAAGGTCGTCGTGGCGCAGACCTACGACGAGCAGGAGGAGGCACAGGCGGTCG
>VBFX01000144.1 GCA_005889395.1 Chloroflexota bacterium | reverse complement strand
GTGGCGATCAGCGCGCCGCCGACGCCGCCCGCGATGCCGTCGCCAGCCCGCTGCTGGAGACCTCGATCGACGGGGCGCGCGGCATCCTCTTCAACATCACCGGCGGTACCGACCTCACCTTGCACGAGGTCAACGAGGCCGCGGAGATCGTCCGTGCCTCCGCCGATAAGGACGCCAACATCATCTTCGGAACCGTCATCGACGAGAAGATGTCGGGTGAGGTCAAGATCACGGTGGTGGCGACCGGCTTCGTGGTCGGCGCCGAGCCCAGCCGCGAGATCGAGGAGCAGTACAGTCGGCCGGCGCCGGTCGAGGACGTCCCGGTCTACAAAGGCTTCGACCCGTCGAACCTCGACATCCCCGCGTTCTTACGCGGTCGCCGCTAACCTGCGCGAGGGGTGCCCCCTTCCCACCCCTCGCGTCCTCCTTCTCTCAAGGACACCTCTCAATCGCTCGTATGGCACTAAAGCGCCACTCGCGAGGGGCGAGGCCCCGTCAAACGCTCGCATGGCACTAGAGCGCCGCTCGCGTGGGCCGGCAGGCCCGCCCTCGCTCCACAACATCTGGGATACTGACGTCAGATGAAGTGTCCATATTGTGGTCAGATCGACCTCAAGGTGGTCGACTCCCGTGACTCCGATACGGGCGAGTCGATCCGTCGCCGGCGCGAGTGCTTGCAATGCTCGAAGCGCTTCACCACCTACGAGCGGATCGAGGCCGTGCCCCTCTACGTCATGAAGAAAGACGGCCGCCGCGAAGACTTCGACCGCCAGAAGCTCTTTTCCGGCCTGATGAAGGCCACCGCCAAGCGCGAGATCTCGCCCAGCACGGTGGAACGCGTCGTGGACGAGATCGAGGCCGAGCTCCGAACCCGCGGCAAGGTCGAGATTCCCTCTCGTGAAGTCGGCGAACTGGTGATGGACAAGCTCCGCGGCCTGGACGAGGTGGCGTACATTCGCTTCGCCTCGGTGTACCGGTCGTTCATGGATCTCCAGGAAGTCAAGCACGAGATCGACCAGCTCCTCACCCGCGAAAAGCGAGGCTGAGGCGCTGGCAACCCTGGAGCTCGCCTCCGTCATCAGCGTCGCCGGATTTCCGGCCCGGCACGGCTTCAGCACGCGCGCGCTCGGGTCGATGGGCCTCACCGGGTCGACCGATCCCGATGTGGTGATGCAGCGGCGCCAGCAGCTCGCCGACCAGCTGGGCTTCGACCTGACCCGCAGCCTGATGACCGTCCAGGAGCACGCCGCCAACGTCGTCACCTTCCATCGGCGGCAGCCGGAGGGCGGGCAATGCGTTTTTGACACCGACGCCCTGGCCACCGATGTCCCCGGCCAGGCGATCGTGACGTACCACGCCGACTGCTTTCCGCTGCTCTTCCTCGACGCCGCCCGGGGGGTCGTCGCCGGGGCGCATGCCGGCTGGCGCGGCTCGCTGGCGGGCGTTGCAATCCAGACGGTGCAGGCGCTGCACCTCGCTTACGGCAGCGAGCCCGATGAGCTCGATGTCCTGATCGGACCGGGCATCTGCGGCCGCTGCTACCAGGTCGGGCACGAGGTGGCGGACCAATTCATCGCTCGCTACGGCCGCGAGGCGCGCTACCTGCACACGGAGGGCGGTGACGTCCGGCTCGACATCGAGGGGGTGCTTCGCCTCCAGCTCGAGGATGAGGGGGTCGCGCCGGACCGAATCCAGTCGCCGGGGTGGTGCACGCGCGAGGACGAGCGGTGGTTTTCTCATCGCGGCGGCCGTCCGGGACGCTTCCTCTCCGTCGTCGTCGCGCCCTGAGCGATGCCCGATTCGCTCGGCGCACGCCTTCAGGCCGTCCGCCAGACGATCGCGCGGAGCGCCGAGCGAGCCGGCCGTGATCCCAGCGAGGTCGTGCTGGTGACGGTCACCAAGGGCTTTCCGGTGGCGCGCATCCGCGAAGCGCTCGCGGCCGGGCTGCGCATCCTCGGTGAGAACCGGGTGCAGGAGGCGCTGCCCAAGATCGACGAGATCGGCCGGGTGAACATCGACTGGCACTTGATCGGGCACCTGCAGACGAACAAGGTCAAGTTCATCGAGAATCGTTTCCAGATGGTTCAATCGCTGGACAGCGTCGGGCTGGCGGAGGCCCTCGAGCGGCGGATTCGTTCCCCGCTCGATGTGTTGATCGAGGTCAATATCGCGCAAGAGCCGCAGAAGACGGGGGTATCTCCCGCGGAGATGCCCGACGTGGCGGCCGCCGTCAACGCGAGCGCGCGTTTACGCCTCCGCGGCTTGATGACGGTCGCCCCGATGGTCGACGATCCACAGACGATCCGACCGGTCTTCCGGCAGTTGCGCGCACTGCGCGACAAGACGAGTCAACAACTCGGCGTCGCGCTCCCGGTTCTTTCGATGGGGATGACGGACGACTACGCGATCGCCGTGGAAGAAGGCGCGACCATGTTACGATTGGGCCGCGCGCTCTTCGGACCGCGCTGAGTTTCCGCAGTGCAGAACGCCATCAATTTCCTGCACACCTTTGCCCAGGTCCTGATCTATCTCTTCATCTTTGCCATCTTCGTGCGGGCCGCCGCCGCCTGGTTCATCCGCGATTACCACGGGCTGTTCATGGGATTCCTGGTCGACGTCACGGAACCCATCCTGGGCCCGCTGCGGCGCGTGATCCCCACCGGGCTGGGCGTGGACTTCTCGCCGATGATCGCCATCGCGGTGCTCTACGTCGTCGGCCAGTTCCTCGGCTAGAGAGCCACTAGAATTGGCGTCCATGTTCCAGGAGGTTTCGACGCGCGCCGGATTCCCCGAGCTGGAACTCGCGGTGCTGGCCTTCTGGAAAGAGCGCGACATCTTCCACAAGAGCCTCAAGCAGCGCGAGGGGAGAGCAGCGTTCGTGTTTTACGAGGGGCCCCCGACCGCCAACAATCTTCCTGGCATCCACCACGTCCTGGCGCGGGCATTGAAGGACCTGTTCCCCCGCTACAAGACGATGCGCGGCTTTTACGTTGAGCGCAAGGCCGGCTGGGACACGCACGGCCTGCCCGTCGAGATCGAGGTAGAAAAGCAGCTGAAATTCACCAGCAAGCAGGACATCGAGAAGTTCGGCATCGAGGCCTTCAACAAGCTCTGCCGGGAAAGCGTCTTCACGTATATCGGCCAGTTCGCCCAGGTGACGGAGCGGATGGGGTATTGGGTCGACTTCGACAAGGCCTACCGGACGCTCGACACGAGCTATATGGAGAGCGTCTGGTGGATCCTCAAGCAGATCTGGGACAAGCAACTGCTCTACCAGGGATTCAAGGTCGTACCCTACTGTCCCCGCGACCAGACACCCCTCTCCAGCCACGAGCTGGCGCTGGGATACCAGGACGACGTCGAAGACCCCTCCGTTTAC
>VBFX01000143.1 GCA_005889395.1 Chloroflexota bacterium | reverse complement strand
CAGCGCGGGGCGGCCTCCTCGTAGACGCTCGACGGTCCTCCCGAGAGGATCAACGCCTTGGGCGCGCGGTCGCGGATCGTCTCCCACGGCGTGGTCCCCGCAATCAATTCGCAGTAGACGCCCGCCTCGCGAACCCGCCGCGCGATCAACTGGCTGTACTGTGACCCGAAATCGAGGACCAGCACCAGGTCCTGCGCCGCTATCGTGCCCTCCGCACCCGGCGGCGGCTGATTCTGGAGGGCCGAGGCGCGGACGACCGCTATGTTCCCATTCCCACTTGCTGGGCTTGCTGAAAGAGCTTGCCCTCGTTCTGGATCGCCGGGGCGATCACCAGCTCGGTCTGCTGGAATTCGCGCAGATCATGGGCACCGCAAACGCCCATCGCCGAACGCAGGGCGCCGACCAGGTTCTGGGTTCCGTCATCGACGCGCGCCGGCCCCAGCAAGACCTCGCGCAGCGTCCCGCGACGGCCGACTTTGATGCGCGTTCCGCGCGGAAGGTTGGGGTCTGGCGTCGCCATCCCCCAGTGAAAGCCGGCACCCGCGGCGTCCGTGGTGCCGGCGAAGATGGAGCCGACCATCACCGCATCGGCGCCCGAGGCGAACGCCTTGGCGATGTCACCCCCTACCCGCATGCCGCCGTCGGTGATGACCTGGACGCGGCGGCCACTCTCGTGCAGCCAGGTTTCGCGCGCGGCGGCGACGTCGCTGGTCGCGGTCACCTGCGGGACGCCGACACCGAGCACGCCCCTGGTGGTGCACGCGGCACCCGGACCGACCCCGACCAGGATGCCGGCGATGCCGGTTTGCATCAACTCCAGCGCCGTCTCGTAGTCGACGCAGTTGCCGGCGACGACCGGAATCGCCAATGAGGCGCAGAGCTTCTCGAAGGAGAGCTGTTCGTAGGAGCGTGAGATGTGCCGTGCCGTCAGCACCGTGCCCTGGACGACCAGGCAGTCGGCCCCCGCCTCCTGGACCAGCGCCGCCCGGCGACTGGCGTGCGCCGGCACGCTCGAGACGCCTACCGGAACTTGGGCGCGTTTGACGGCGGTGATCCGCTCACCGATGAGCTGTTCGCGGACCGGCGCCTGGTAGACCGTCTGCAGGAGCGCGTTGATGCGGTCACGCGGCGCCTCGGCGATCTCCTGCAGCACGCTCGTCGGATCGGCGTAGCGGGTCTGGAGTCCATCGAGATTGAGCACCGCCATGCCACCGAGCCGGCCCATCTCGACCGCGAAGCGTACGTCCACGACACCATCCATCGCCGCCGCCAGGATGGGAACGGCGAGCCGGAGCGCGCCCAGCTGAAAGCTGCTGTCGACTTCCTGGGGATTGATCGTCACCCGGCCTGGAACCAGGGCGACTTCGTCGAAGCCGTAGGCGCGGCGGGCCCGTTTGAAGCGGCCCAGTTCAACAGTTTCGCCGGCCTCGAAGGCTGAGGACTTTGCGGGCGCACGCACACTCATCGACGTCGCCGGTGAAGCCGTGTCGAGCTCAAAGGGTGTGCGTGTACCTCGATACGGGGTGGTTTTGGGGGATTATAGCGGATGGCTTTGAGCATGGATCAACGGCCTTCGGCGCCGCAGCGCGTCCAGGCGGCTCTTTCCGCCGCCGGCGTGGCGGCGCGCATCGAAGAGTTCCCGTCCTCGACGCGGACAGCGCAAGAGGCCGCGGATGCGGTCGGCACCGGCGTCGGGCAGATCGTGAAATCGCTGATGTTCCTTGCTGGCGGCGCGCCCGTGCTGGCCCTCGTCTCGGGCGCAAACCGGCTCGATACCGACCGCCTTGCCGTCCTGACCGGCGCCCCCATCGGCAAGGCCGACGCAGATGCCGTCCGCCAGGCGACCGGTTACGCCATTGGCGGCGTGCCGCCCACGGGCTTCCCCGCCCCCATCCCGACGTTCATCGACCGCGACTTACTGCGATACGCCGTGGTCTGGGCCGCCGCCGGCACACCGCGGCACGTGTTTCCGATCGCGCCCGGGGACCTGGTGCGCATCACCGGCGGCCGTGTCGTCGAGCTGGCCAGCGATCAGGGATAGATGCCGCGGATCGTGGTCGCCTGCGCGACCTTGTCGACCGCCAGCACGTAGGCCGCGGTCCGCATCATCACGTTCTTCTCCAGGCTGACCTTCAGCACGTTGTCGAACGCCCGCAGCATGATCCGCTCCAGCCGCTCGTTGATGTCGTGCTCATCCCAGAAGAACTCCTGCAGGTCCTGCACCCACTCGAAGTAGGACACCGTGACACCGCCGGCATTGGCGAGGATGTCGGGGATCACGAAGACACCTTTCTTGTGCAGGATCTCGTCCGCGTCGGGCGTGGTCGGTCCATTGGCGCCTTCGCAGATCACCTTCGCCGTGATCCGGTGCGCATTGCCGGCATGGATCTGGTTCTCGAGCGCGGCCGGAACCAGGACGGTCACCGGCAACTCGAGCAATTCCTCGTTGCTGATGAACTTGCAGATCTTCTGCCGTAGCCGGCCGGTGAGCTCTTTCTCGCGCACCACCTCATCGAGCTCGATGCCGTCGTCGTTGTAGCAGGCGCCGTTTGAATCGCTGACCGCGATCACCTTGCAGCCGGCCTGGGCCAGCAACTTGGCCGTGGTGTAGCCCACGTTGCCGACGCCCTGGACGGCGACGGTCGCATCTTCGGGGCGGATCCCCAGGTGCCGCAACGCCGCCAGCGTGGTCAGCATGCAACCGCGACCGGTCGCCTCCGGGCGACCCTCGGAGCCGCCGATACCCAGCGGCTTGCCGGTCACGACCGCCGGCACGGAATGTCCGGCCTGCATGCTGATCGTGTCCATCATCCAGGCCATGATCTGGGCGTTGGTGTTGACGTCCGGAGCCGGGATGTCGCGATCGGGTCCGATCACGATGCTGATCTCGCTGGTGTAGCGGCGGGTGAGATTCTCGAGCTCGTTGCGGCTGAGATTCTTCGGGTCGACGACGACGCCACCCTTGGCGCCACCGTACGGAATACCAACCACGGCGCACTTCCACGTCATCCACATGGCCAGCGCTTTGACTTCCTCGCGAGTCACACCCGGGTGGTACCGGATCCCGCCCTTGGCGGGGCCGCGATCGATGTTGTGATGCACGCGATAACCGGTGAACATCTGCACGGTGCGGTCGTCCATCAGGACGGGGAAGGTCACGGTCAGCTCGCGCTTACACTCGCGGAGCACCCGCTGCATGTTCGGATCCAGGCCGAGCACCTCGGCCGCGATATCAAATTGACGCTGGGCCATCAGCCACGGATTCGCCTGCTCCGGCGCGACCTGCGCGAAGCCCCTCATCGGCACCGCCTCGATCTTCTGAGCCATTGTTCCTCCTGCCTGTTTCATGCCGGCCGCTCGGCCAACTGGGCGCTCGGGCACCCATTACACTACACGGCACCGTGACGCCGCGGATGACTGTCCTGGCAAGCGTTTCGCTTGCCACATTCCTCGTCACCAGCCTCGCGGCGACCCAGTTCCGAAGCCAGCCACTGCCCCCCTCCAACCGGCTGGCACGAGACGAGGCGTTGCGCCAGAGCGTCACGCAGCTCGAGGACCAGAACCGGGCGCTTACGGCCAGGATCCAGGGACTCCAGGCCGGGGTCAAGGCCGGCGAAGACGAGAGCGCCCGCCGCTCGAGCGCCTTTCAGCAGGTGAAGGCCCAGCTCGATGACGAGAAGCTGATCGCCGGGCTGACCGCACTCCACGGGGCCGGGTTGACCATCCTGCTGCACGATGGCAGCGACCCCAACGACCCGGGCGATCGTTCCCTGGGCTGGACGATTCACTACCAGGACCTGCAGGACATCGTCAACGTCCTGTGGGCGAGCGGAGCGGAGGCGATCGCGGTCAACGGCCAGCGCATCGTGCCGAATACCGCCTTCCATTACGCCGGCGTCAACATCCTGGTCAACAATGCCAGCCGCCTGAGCGGCCCCTACACCGTCATGGCGATCGGCGACCCCTCCAGCCTGTCGGGTGGCATTGGAAATCCCGACCAGCTCGCGGAGCTGAAGAGCCGCAGCCGCATCTACCGGCTGGACTTCAGCTGGTTGCGCAGCCCTCGGCTTAGCCTGCCGGCCTTCGATACCACCTT
>VBFX01000142.1 GCA_005889395.1 Chloroflexota bacterium | reverse complement strand
TTCTTTGGATTGCGCGCCTGCACCTCGAACATCTCCGGCACCTTCTTGATCTGCTCCTCGATGAACGCCGGCTCGAAGTGGACGCGGCTGTCTTCGATCGTCAGCCCCGCGCGCCTGAATGTGTCGAGGGCGCGAGGGTAGAGGAAGTCGACGCCGATCTCTTGCAGAATCTGCATCGCATGATCGTGGATTTGCTGAACCTGATCCTCAGAGAGGATGTCGTAGGGCTTGAGCGTGTTGGTCCACATGGTTATGATCCGGCGTGCGCCAGGGTCCGCGTCACCTTCCGGTGGCGACCGGCCTCAAAGGCGCGGGCATAGATCTTTTCGTAATTCCTGGCGTCGACGTCGCGCGGGTTGCCGATGGTCTGCGAATCTTCCTCCGCCTTCTTCGCCAGCATCGGGATCTCGTCCTCGGCGAAGCCGAGCTCGTTCAACGACGGGATGTCAAGGTCTTCGGTCAGCTGATAGACGTACTCGACCGCGACTTCTGCCGCCTTCCAATCCGTCTTGTTGGCCGTGTCGAGCCCGAGAGCCTGGGCGATCCTCGCGAAGCGCTCGGGTTCGCCGGCATAGTTGTATTCCATGACGGGTGCGAGCAGGCGGCCGGTGAGGGCGCCGTGCGGCGCATCGTGTACGCCCCCGGCGCTCTGGCTCATGGCGTGGGCCGCGCCCGCCGAGTCGGTGCCGTAGGCGAGTCCGGCCAACATGGCGGCCATGCTCATGTTGTAGCGTGCCTCGAGGTTGTGGCCCTGTGCGTAGGCGACCCGCAGCCAGCGGCCGCAGAATTCCATGGCATGGAGCGCCACGGCATCCGTGAACGGCTGGTGATATGCCATCGTGTAGCACTCGATGGCGTGCGTCAGCGCGTCCATGCCGGTCCCGGCCGTGACGCCGGCGGGCAGATTCACGCTCAGTTGCGGATCGATGAGCGCCACCCAGGACGCGATGTTCGGGGTACCGCCGACGTTGAATTTGATTTTCCGGTCAGGGTCAGTGATCACCGCCCATAGCGTCACCTCGCTGCCGGTCCCGGCGGTCGTGGGGACCGCCACCAGCGGCGGGATGCGCGAGTGGATTGGATCCTTGCCCCACTCGTACTGGACGATGCTGCCGCCGTGAACGGCGACAACCCCGATGCCTTTCGCGGAGTCGATGGAGCTTCCGCCGCCGATGGCGACCAGCCCATCGCAGCGCTCTGACTTGTAGTATTTGGCGCCGGCGTCGACAAGCGCGATGCCGGGGTTGGCACGGACCTGGTCGTAGGTAACCGGATCCAGGCCCGCGGTGCGAAGCGGCTTGAGCGCCTCATCGAGGAGCCCCGCTTTCACGATGCCCTGGTCGGTGACAACCATCGGCCGCTTGACGTTGAGACCGCGCACTTCATCCCCGAGCGCGCTCAGGGCACCGATGGCATGCACCATTCGGGTCGGTGACTGATACGCCTTCAGGACACTGTCAAGCCCGGCCAACGAATCTCATCCTCCTTCCACAGTTGAACGGCAACCTTGGTGTACGCCGAAAGTCTCTTCTGAGATGCGAACTCTGTCAAGGGCCGTCACGGCGCGCCTCCGTCAACCAGCCTTCGAGGCGGTCCGAGTCCAGGACCGCGAGCGCCCGATTCCACCGCGTCGTGTAGTAGTCGGTGAAGTCGAAGTCCAGCGTCGAGATCCGTGCCTGGATGGCTCCCCAGAGGGTCCAGCCGACGTCGGACATGAGGGCGAAGAGGTTCATCCTGGCCAGCTGCTGGGGGTCCAGATGGCCGAAGTAGGCCTCGCAGAGAACGGCCCGCAAGCCGTCATCGAGGCTCGCTTCCTGCGCCGTATTGCCCAGATCGAAGCAGGCATCGTTGTTCCCGCTCAGCTCGTAGTCGACGATTCGCAGGTACTGCCCGTCGTCGATGAAGTTCTCGCAGAGCAAGTCGTTGTGACACGGGACGTTGGGAAGCGACGCAACCCGGACCGCCCGCTCGATTTCTCCCAGGCGCGGCAGCCACGCTCGATAGTCGGCGGGAATCGGGACCTTGTGTTCATCGACGATCCGGAGGTAGTCCTCGATCAGGCGGAACATGTCGAAGTCTTTCAAAAAGCGAGGAGCGGCGTGTAAGCGCTTGAACGACTCGGCGATCCGCCGCACCATCGATGCCGTCTGCAACGTCTTCGCCGACATCGTCGGTCCAGAAATGAACTCGAGGACCATGACGTCGGCCTGCGGGACATGCTCCAGCACCGCCGGACCGATACCGGTACTCGCGGCGGCCCTGGCGTTGTGGACCTCGTTGACGCGATCGATCGACAACAGCTCCGTCGACGCTCCGGGGATACGCATCACGTAGCGCTCACCGCCAGCCTCGACCAGGTAGTTCTCGTTGGTCAGCCCGCCCGATAACGAAGTCACCTTTACGTCCTTTCCTCGCCACAGCGAGATCCGTGCCACCGCCTCGTCAGCTCGCCGCATGTTTTACGTTCTCGCCAACCAGTTGCGCGCGCTTCAGCACCGCGTCGCGATGGACCTCCGCCGGCACGCGCCGCCCGAAGACCTCCACCTCGACCTGCGCTCCCGGCCGGAGTCCGACCGGCAGGTAGCTGTAGGCGATGTTGCGCCGGACCGTGAAGCCGTACGCGCAGCTCCGGAGCCGGCCGACGATCGAACCGTCGGCAAAGACGGCCTCGCCACCATAAACGGTGAGGTACTCCTGGTCGCCGACCAGCAGAGTCCGCAATCGCCGGGTGATGCCCGCCGCCCTGGCGGCCACGAGTGCGTCCCGCCCGTTGAAGTCGCCCTTGTCGAAGCGGACGCAAAACCCAAGCCCGGCCTCCAGCGGATTGTCGAGGAGGGTGAGGTCGGTGCCGTAGTAGCGATAACCCTTCTCCATGCGCAGCGAGTCCAGCGCTCGGTAGCCACCCGGCCGGATACCAACCTGCCGCCCCGCGGCCATCAAGCGATCCCACACCTGGACGGCCAGCCGGGGTTCGACATAAAATTCCCAGCCCAGCTCGCCGACGTAGGTCACCCGCTGGGCGAAGACGTCGAGGCCGCCGATACGGATGGTGCGAGCCTGCATGAAGGGGAAGCCGTCTTCCGAGACGTCGTCCTCGGTCAGGGCACCGAGGACCGTGCGGGCCTGCGGCCCCCACATCCCGATGACGCACAGGTCCGCCGTCGTCTCGCGGATCTCGAGGGGGCCGTCCTCCTCGCGCTGCTCCAGCCGCAGCCAGCCGAGGTCACTGTTCACGTACCCGGCGCCGGTGACCAGCCTGAACCGATCCGGGCCGAGCCGGGTGATGGTGACGTCGCCGGCGATCCCGCCGCGGTGGTCGAGCAGCTGCGTATAGGCGACGGTGCCGACCGGCTTATCGATTTGATTCCCGGCGACGCGCTCGAGCAGCGCGAGCGCACCTGGACCGTCGAGCTCGATCTTCCCGAACGACGTCATGTCGATGATCCCGACGCGTTCGCGAAAGGCGCGANACCGTGTTTGGTTCCGAAGACCCCGCCGAGGTCCTGGATCCGGTGATGGAGGGCGCTCGTGCGGCGTGGCCGGCCCCACTCGTCGGCGTCGTAGGGATAGCGAAGAAAGTAGTAATACCGGTACGTCTCCTTCGCCAGCTCAGCGACGTAGCGATGGTCGCGGTGGACCGGCCCGAAACGCCAGGGGCGATAGGCATAGAGGTCGAGCTCGCTCTCTCCGGCGGTGATGAGTTCCGTGACCGATTTCCCGATGCCGCCGGCGCCGCCGAACCCGTTCAGGGACAGCCCGGCCGCCATGAAGAGGCCTCGGACGCCGGGGACCGGGCCCACGAGTGGATTCGCGTCGGGGGTCATTGCATCGGGATGGCAGACGAGCTTGACGATCCCAGCCTCACTCATGAACGGGAACCGCTGTGCCGCTCCCTTGAGGAGGGGCTCGAAGCGGCGCAGGTCCGGGGGGACAGAAGTCCCCGCGTGCTCCCAGGGAACGCCATCGATCCATCGCGCGTTGGGATTCAGCTCATAGCCGCCTAGTACCACGCCACCCGACTCCGCCTTCCCATAGACGAGGTTGTCCGGGTCGCGGAAACATGGCATGTCGCGCGGGAGCTCGGCGCCCGGCACCGCGCGCAGGGCAGCGTGCTGGTGATCGACCGGCGTCGACACCACGAACGCGCCGGCCATCGCGGCCACCTGCGGGGCCCAGATGCCACAGGCGATGACGACCACCTCGGTCTCGATCCGGCCGCTCTCCGTTTGCACCGCCTGCACGGCTCCCCGCCCGGACAGCTCGATCCCGGTCACCCGCGTATCCGTCAGCACCTTCACCCCGAGCTCACCCGCAGCCCTGGCCAGCGCGAAGGTGGCCGTATGTGGATCGAGCGCCCCGTCCCCCGGTACCCAGACCGCCCCGAAGAGCGAATCCTTGCTGATTGCTGGCATCAGCTGCGCGGCGTGCTCGGCCGAAACCAGCTCGACGTCCAGCCCGATAGCGCGCGCCCGACTGACGCCTCGCTGTTGCTCCAGGAGTTGTTCGCGGCTGGAGGCAAATCGCAGGCTCCCCACCGTCTCGAAGATCCCAAGCTGGCGATAGAGCTCGATGCTGTAGCGGCGGAAGCGCATCATCGTGGGGGAGGGATTGAACTGGGTGACCAGGCCCGCCGCGTGACAGGTCGAACCGCTGGTGAGGTCGGCCTTCTCGAGCAGTACCGTGTCTCGCCATCCCGCCTGGGCCAGGTGGTAGGCGACGCTGGTGCCGGTGATCCCGCCTCCAATGACGACGGCGCGCGCACGACTCGGTAAAGCCGTCATGCGCGCGCCGCTCCGATCAGGACGAACGTCTACTCAACCGGGATCTCCCGGTGGATGCGAGACAGGTCGATGCCCTGCCGTTTGCGCACGGTTCGCGCGACCAGGTAGATGACGATGGCCGCGAGGTAGGTCACGCCGAAGTAGATCGGCGAGGCGCTGTTGAGGGAGAAGGACGTCCCATAGACGGAGTTGAACGACCACTCCGCGAGCATGAACACGAGGAAGATCGCGCTCGCCACGCCCGTGATGGTGATCACCGGGATGCCCGCGATACGGAAGCGGGAAATCGGCGAGTTCTCGAAGATATCCTTCCGGCGCCACGGCAGGATGGCCGCCGCGACCACCGTCCCCAGGAAGGTGATGGCAATCACCCCCGTCGCCCAGAGGAAGATGCCCTGGAAGCTGGGCTGATAGGCCCAGATCGCACTCACCACGAGCGAGGGCACGATCATCAGGATCAGCGAGCCGTAGGGGACGCGGCGCTTGGCCGAGATGTTGGCGGCCCACTCCGGCAGCACCCGGTCGAAGGCGGCCGCGAAGATGACGCGCGTCGACGAGAGGAAGAGCGTTCCAGCCCAGCCGAAGAACCACAGGCCCATGGCGGCGATCAATAGAGCCTGCAAGAGGTGGTTGTTGACCAGCCAGCCCGCGAGCATCACCGGGTAGGGCCAGATCGACACCGGCGGCGCGGGTGAGCCGGCGACGAAGAGGCTGTTCCAGTAGGCGGCATTGGCCGCGTAGTAGAAATCCCAGCCGATCGTCTTCACGATCAGCAGGATGATGACGGCGACCAGCGCAACCGTCACCCAAAGCCCCCAGAACATCGCTGAGAAGACCTTGCGGTACTCCTTGGCGCCCCGGACCTCGCCGTACAGCGTGGCGCCCCACACCGGCCAGAGCAGGTAGAAGGCCAGGAACGGAAGGAGCAGCAGCGTCGAGGTCACTCCGAAGGTGCCAAACGAGACACCGGTCGTGCCCTCTTTGGTTGCGGCGTCGATCGTGGCCTGGTAGGCGTTTCCGGTAGCGCCGAACAGCGAGGCGGCCTCGCGATTGAAGGCGCTCACGAAGGCCTCGTGGCTCGAGAAGAGCAGGATCCCCAGCATGGCGAGCAGGCCCGCCATCCCCAGCCAGAAACAGAACCGCTGGATCCGGGCGTAACCCTCCATGCCCAGGGTGATGACCCAGCTGACAAAGCCGAGCACAATCAGGCAGCTGACGAAGATCCCGGTGTGGCTGCCGAAGAAGGTGGCCAGACCGCTCCAGCCAAGCGTGTAGGCGAGCGGGGCGAAGAACTGGACGACCAGGATGTTGGCGTAGATCGGGGTCCAGAGCCAGAGCGTGAACCACCATCCGGTGATGGCCAGCACGAAGCCCACCGCACCCCCCAGGATGCGGCTCTGCCATGCATAGTCCCCGCCGGCGCGCGGCATCACGCTGACCAGCTGCGCATAGGTCAGCACCAGGAAGGTCACGAGCACTCCGGTGAGCAGGACCGCTCCCAGCAACTGACCGTCCGGAATGGCGTAGACGAATGACATGCCGTAGAGCCCAAGAGTGACCAGGTTGACCGACCAAAAGGCATATAAGAAGGCGTCAAAGGTCGACCAGGCTTTGACGAGCCCGGTGGCGTTGCGCAAGAAGAGCGTTGGCCGGGACGTACCGGTCGTATCCGTCGTAGTCGCCATCAGATCCTCCTTGGAAATTTGATCCGGGATTTCGACGCGGGACTTGTTCTAGCGCTTCACCTCCTAGCCGTTGACCAGCTGGTAGTTCTTGATGCCCTTCTTCGGGTCGAGCTCGATGATCGATGCGAGCAGCATCCCCTCTTCGTAGGCGCTGCCCGGATTGATGGCGAGCGTCTTGCCGATCCGTGTGATGCCTTTGCCCTCGTGGATGTGGCCATGCAGCGAGAGCATCGGCTGGTATTTGTCGATCGCATCGCGCACCGCGGTGGAGCCGACGTGGCGAAGCGCCCGGCCACCATGGAGCGGCCGCAGATTCTCATCCAGGGCGGGTGCCTCGTCGAGCGAGGTCCCGAACGGGGGTGGGTGGAAGTTGAAGATCGCCCGGCTCATATCTTTGATATCTCGGAGCATCGGCTCCATTCGCGTCGTCAGCTCCTCTTCGGGCGCCTCGCGATAGGTGTGCCACGGCGTCGGGTTGGCCCAGCCGGAGGAGATCATCTCGTAGCCGCCGATGTCGATCGTCTTGCCTTCGGCCAGCTCGACTCGCGGCGCGTTCGCGATCACCTCGTCGATCTCCATCTCGTCGTCGTTGCCGGGTGCCACGAAGACGCGCACTTTGCTGTCTTTGAGCTTCTCCGCCGCCAGTTGCATCCAACGCTCGACGGTCTTGCACATTTGCTCGGTGAACAGCGTCTGGACCTTCGCCGGGTCTTTTTCGAGCTCGGCCACCTGCGCGGATGTCATCCGCACCGGGTAGTAGCCCTTGCGCTGCACCTGGCTCTCGACTTCGGCGACCTGGTCGCGGCCGACGCGCTGCGAGACGCCGGCGAGCGTCAGTTCGTAGCTGTCGCCGTCCTCGACGATCGGGATCATCGCCTTGCCGGTCATGTCGCCACCGCAGATCAGGACGTCGGCGTCGTAGAACTTCGCCGCATTGATGAATTTCCGCCAGCAGACTTCGGAGCCGTGCAGGTCGGTCGCGTAAAAAACTCTCACTCGTTCCCTCCTACAGAACCTTCCGAATGGCGTGCTCGAAGCCGGCGACGTGCTGGCGCATGACGGATTCCGCTCT
>VBFX01000141.1 GCA_005889395.1 Chloroflexota bacterium | reverse complement strand
TGGCGGCCGGCACAAATGGCGGCGCATCCGTCTTTCGCACGTATTATGAGCACGGCATCGATACCATCCTGGCAATGCACATCGACGAGCGGGACCTGCGGGAGCTGGAGCAGCTGCAGCGCCCCCAGGCGAACCTCGTGATCACCGGGCACATGCCCAGCGACGCGATCGGGATGAATCGGGTCATGGATGCGCTGGAAAGTCAGGGCCTCGAAGTTATCGCGGGGTCCGGAGTTATACGACCGTAGACCACAACCAGGAGGACCGCTTGGACGCATCAGCACCTCACGCATACGGCAACGAGGCGGAGCGCCGCTACCACCTTCGGCGGCTCGACGACCTGCTGGAAGCGCTGGAGCGGCTGAACCTCGCCGAGGCCAAGACGCTACCCGAGCCCGTGAAAGCCCGAATCGAGAAGGAAGGCATCAGCGTCGAGGAGGGGACAAGCTTCAGCCGCCTGATCGAGCTGGTGTGGGCGCAGCAGGAGAAGTACCTCATCGACCTCAAAGCGGACCGGCGCAAGGGATCGCGTCGCGTCGGCGACGGCGTCATCGCCTCGCATCGCGTCCTCGACGCCTTTATCCTGGGCCGGCTCAACATCGCCGGAAAGCGCCGCCGACGGATGACAGGTTAGGCGGCTTTGTAGCGGCCTAGCTCTTGCTCGAGCTGTTGGATGCGGAAGAGTAGCTGGTTGATGTAGCGCTCGCGGCCCATCAACCGCGTGTTCATCGACGCCGTGGCCTGGAGCTGCTCCTTGACGCGGTCCCAGCGCCGCACGTTCTGGATCGCCACCGCCGCCTGTTCGGCGAAGGCCTTCAGCTGCTCGAGGTCACCGGCGCCGATGGGATTGAGGTTGTCGCGGTAGACATTGAGGACGCCACTGATCTGGTCCGAGACCTCGACCTCGGAGCGGTTCAGCAGCATGCCGTCGTCCATGGCTTCTTGCGCGGTCGACTCGCCGCAAAGCACCGAGATGATGGTCATGAGTCCGGCTTTCTCGACTGTCTCCAGCAGGGTTTTGGGGAGCATCTCCCGGATCGCTGACACCCAGGGCTTGCCCGTCCGCATCACGTCCCCCGCGGCCGGCGCCCCCCAGGCGATCGGTTGCTGGACGACCTCCGCGGCGACTCCATGAGAGCCGATCACTTCCAGCTCCAACGTCTTGTTATTGCGCAGCGCCAGCAGCGCCGCCTTCCCCCCGACGAGTTCCCTGGCGCTGGAGAGCACGAACTCGATCACCTGCTTGCTGTCGTTCGCCGTTGATAGCTCGCGAGCCTTGCGGACGAGCGTTGTCAGGTGGTCCTCCCGCTGCTTAAGGAGGTCGACCAGCCGCGCGTTGATCAACGCGTGGGCGGCGTCGGTCGCGACGCGCGCGATGTTGCGCAGGTCGTGGTCGGTGAACGGGTCGCTCGCCGCGCGCGCCAGCGTCAGCACGCCGAGGCCCTCCTTGCCGGCCAGCAGGGGGACCGCGACAAACGATCGGGGTTGGTGCTTCGGGTCGGATGCCTTGAAGCGCGAGTCCGTCCGGCTGTCGCGCACCAGCACCGGCTCGCGGTGCGACAGCGCCCAGCCGGCAATGCCTTCGCCGACTTTGAAGCGCGACATCTCGCTGATCGCGATCGGGCTGTTGCGAGCCGCCTCGACCTTCAGTTCTTCCTGCAGCTCATCGACCAGCGCCAGCGTCCCGCGCTCGAAGCGGACCAGTTCTGAGGCGGCGTCCAGCACCCCGTCCAGGGCGGCGCGCCACTCGACCGATGACGACAGCCGCTGCGCCGCCTTGATGGTGGCCTGTGAGGTCTTCACGGCTTGCTCCGCCTCGGCCAGCTGAGCGCGAGCCACGTCCCAGCGGGCGGACAATGCATCGAACTCCAGTTGCAGATGATGGTGCGCGGCTTGTGCCTCGAGGGCGCGCTCGAGGTCGGCGTGCAGCCGGCCGTTGGCACGCTTCAGCTCGTCGGTTGCGGCTTGCAGGCCGTTGATCCGTGCAACCGCGCCCTCCTGTTCTACCTTCAGCGCGGCGACCTCCGCGTCGCGGGACGCGATGGTCGCGTGCGCCGTGGCGAGCTGCGCGGCGATGCGGTCGCGATCCGCGGTGGCGTTGGTCTGGCTACGCGTGAGGTCCATCAGGCGGGCGGTCAGGTCCTGTCGCTCTCGATCCAGCGCCTCGTACGCGGTCTGCAGGGTGGCATGCGAGGTGACGATGTGCTCCAACTCTTTGACCCGAGCGGCATGCTGGTCGGCGACGTTGCGCTGCTCGGCAACCTCGCTCTCCAGCACCGCGGCGCGGCTCCGGTGCCGACTGATCTCGTTTTCGGTCTGCTCGAGTAACTTCTGATTCCGGGCGAGCACCCGTCCCTGTTGCCGGTGAGCCTTGAGGAGCTCGGCGAGATCCTGGCGCAAGCGAGCCCGGGTGGTGGTGGCCTCTTCGAACTGCAGCTGCAAGGGTCGGCCGTCGGGGGCGGCGTCGCCTGTCCGCCGCGCGTGGGTGGATGAGGGAATCACCTTCGGCTGCGGGGCGACGGCCGGTGGTGTTTTCGGGGCTGCGGGAGGCAGCGCCGGCTTATCCCCGGGGTTTCGCCGCCGAGTGAATGACCAGCTCGGCATCGGTCAGTCCGCCGTGGCGCCCTGCGCCGCATCGCCGCCGGTACGGCCGCTCTGTCCCTCGATCACCTGGAGGCCGCTCTGACCGAAGACCTCGGTGGCAAAGTCTTCACCATTGGCTTTCAACCTGGGGAGCAGCTTGGGCACGACGCCCGTCCACCGGAACGCCCCCAGGACATTGCCCTCCTCGTCGATGCCGGTCTGGTCGAAGAGACAGATGTCCTGCAGCTGGATCTGATTGCCATTGATACCGGTGATCTCGGAGATATGCGTCACGACGCGTCGCCCGTCGCGCAGCCGGGCCTGCTGCACCAGCAGGGTGATGCCGCCGACGATCTGTTCACGGATGGCCTGGAATGGCAGATCGGAGCCACCCATGATGACCATGGTCTCGATCCGGTTGATCGCATCCTTTGGACTGTTGGCGTGCACCGTGGTCATGCTTCCGTCGTGGCCGGTGTTCATCGCCTGGAGCATGTCGAGCGTTTCGGCGGCGCGGCATTCGCCGACCACGATGCGGTCGGGCCGCATCCGCAGAGCGTTGACGACGAGATCGCGGATCGCGATCGCGCCGCGACCTTCGACGTTGGCGCTACGCGCTTCCAGCGTGACCAGGTTGCGCTGGCGCAGCTGCAGCTCCGCGGTGTCCTCGACCGTCACCACGCGCTCCGTGTCCGGGATGAAGTTCGACAGGACGTTGAGCGTCGTCGTCTTGCCCGAACCGGTGCCGCCGCTGACCACCATGCTGATCCGCGACCGAACACAGGCGCGGATGAAGTTCGCCATGTCGTGGTTCAGCGTTCCGAAGTTCACGAGGTCCTGCACTTTGTACGGGACACGCGAAAACTTCCGGATCGTGATGCTCGAGCCTTGCACGGCCAGCGGCGGAATCACGATATTCACGCGGGAGCCGTCAGGAAGACGGGCGTCCACCATGGGCGAGGACTCGTCGACCCGCCGACCAATCCGGGCGACGATCCGATCGATGACCTTGCGCAATTCGCGTTCGTTCTCGAAGACCAGCTCGGACTGCGCGATGCGACCCCGCCGCTCCGTGAAGATCGTCTTCGGCCCATTGACCATGATCTCGCTT
>VBFX01000140.1 GCA_005889395.1 Chloroflexota bacterium | reverse complement strand
CGCTTTTCTCTCAGGGGATGATCCAGCGCAACGGTGCCGTGATGTCGAAGTCGAAGGGCAACGGCGTCACGCCGGACCAGCTGGTCGAGCGCTACGGCGCCGACACCGCCCGCGTCTATGAGCTCTTCATCGGGCCACCGGAGTTGGACGCCGAATGGAACGATCGCGGCGTCGACGGCGTCGCCCGATTCTTGAACCGGGTCTGGCGCCTGGTCGTGGGGGAAGAAGACGAGTCGATCGCCCACGCGAACCAGGTCAGCGCGCAAGACCTCACTCGCAAGCTGCACGAGACGATCAATCGCGTCACGCGGGATGTCGACGCCTTTCGCTTCAACACGGCGGTCTCGGCCTTGATGGAGCTCGCCAACCTGATGCAGGACTACTTGCAGGGCGGCGGGCGCCGGGACGAAACCTGGGAGGCCGCGGCGCTGGGCATGACGCGCATGCTCGGTCCGTTTGCGCCGCACCTTGCCGAGGAGTTGTGGCAGCGGCAGGACGGTGAGGGGCTCGTCGTTTTCCAGCCCTGGCCCGAGCTCGACGAGTCGCTGCTCCGCCGGCCGCAGGTCATGATCGTGATCCAGGTCGATGGGCGCCTCCGCGACCGCGTCGAGATGCCGGCGGGCGCGGTCCAGGCCGACGCGCAGGAGCGGGCGCTCCAGAGTGCCAACGTTCAGCGCGCGCTGGATGGACGGCGCGTCGTGCGTGCCGTGTACGTTCCTGACCGACTCATCAACCTGGTCACGGAGTAACGTCATCGCGCCCCGAGCCGAATCACACGTGGGCGCATGGCCGACAGATTAGGCCTGGGCAAGCAGACAAAGTTGTTTCGCGCGCGACTGCTCGGCTGGCTCTACCACCACGACTGGCAACTGGCCGGTCTGCTGGCCGTCGTCACCATCGCCGCGGCGGCGTTTGTGTTCTGGCCGCGGCAGGATCCGGCGGCGGCGACGCGGGCGCCGGCCGTCATCTCAGCGGATGACGTCGAGGCGGCCCAGGAACGCACCGTCATCGTCTACGTCAGCGGCGCCGTCCGCAATCCCGGCCTGTATACGCTTGCGGCTGGCCTCCGCGTCACCGACGCGATCGTCGCTGCGGGCGGGCTCACCGAAGCCTCGGACCATGATTGCCTGCCCAACCTCGCGGCCCATCTCAAAGATTCCATGCAGATTGCGGTGCCGCTGGCGGGACATTGCGCCCGGGCAAAGAAGGGGAAGCTCGATATCAACCTGGCCACGCGCGAGCAGCTGTTGCTCGTCCCAGGAATGGACGCCGCGCTGGCGGACGCGATCATCAAGTACCGGCTTGACTTTGGCGGGTTTGCTGCGCTGACCGAGCTGAAGTCGGCGATGGGACTCGACGCCGCCACCTACAAACAGCTATCGAAGTCGCTGACGGTGCCCTGAGCCTCCACCCCGACCCTCCTCCGCGCGCGGGGGAGGGAGGTCGATCGCCCGCGTGGCCCTGGTGGGGTTTTGCCCTGCTGCTCGCCGCATGGAGCAGCGGCGTCATGGTGGCGGTACTGCTGAGCCCGCTACGCGTTTGGTTGGCGGTGGCGCTCGGCCTGGCTGCGGCGGTGGCATTGATTGATCGCCACCTGGTGCTGCTGGCCGGCCTCTCTCTGGCGGCCTTCCTGCTCGGCGCGGGCCGTGGTGCCCTCGCGGCGACCGTCGAGTTGCCGCCCGACCTCGCCGGACAGAGCGTTTCCGTCTCCGGAACCGTCGACGACGACCCGGTCGCGCGCAAGGCCAGCCGTCGCCTGACCGTGCACGTCGATCATGTCGTTACGGGGGCCGAGCAGACCAGCGTGGCATTTCGAATCGAGGCGACCGTCTATGGGATGACGCCGGTGAACTACGGAGACCTCGTCCTGTTGGCGGGTGAGATCCAGCAACCGCCCCGCTTCGACCAGTTCGACTATCGGACCTTCCTCGCTGAGCAGGGCATCACGGGCGTGATGCCCGGCGCCCGCCTGGTGCGCGTGACCTCGCACGGCGGCGACCCGCTCCACGGCACGCTCCTCGGGCTGCGGCATGCCGTCGTCGAGGCCGTCGATCGAGCCCTGCCGGAACCGCAGGCCGCATTGCTGCTGGGCATCGTCTTCGGCTACCGCGCCGCGCTGCCGTCCACGCTGCAGCGGCAGATGATCGCCAGCGGACTCATCCATATTGTCGTGATCTCGGGCCTGAAGGTGAGTTTGCTGGCCCGCATCATTCATCAGGCGCTCGGCCGATGGCTGCCGCGCGGCGCGCCCTACGTGGCGGTCGGGGCGATGGCGATTTACGCCCTCTTTGCCGGGGCGTCGGCCGCGGCGCTGCGGGCGGCGGCGATGGGAGCGCTGGTCGTGATCGCCGGTCAGCTGCGCCGGGATAGTCACGTCGCCGTCTCTCTGGCGTTGACGGGCGCCATCATGCTCGGGCTGAAGCCGGATTTAGCGCGCGATGTCAGCTTTCAGCTCTCGTTCGCGGGCACGATCGGCATCGCCGCCATGACGCACGGGATTGCGAGCCGGCTCGCGTGGATGCCGCGGCTGCTGCGCGATCCATTCGCGGCCACAATCGCCGCTGAGGCCGCCACCTGGCCCTTGATGCTGGCCAGCTTCCACCAGGTCTCACTCGTGGCACCGGCGACCAATGCCCTCGTGCTGCCGCTCCTGCCGGCAGTGATGATCGCGGGCGGCGGGGGAGCCCTGCTCGGTGCGGCCCACACCGTGGCGCTCCCGATGGTTCCAATCGCGCTCGCGATCGCGAGCTGGCCGGTGTTGCAAGCGGCCGGCGTGATCGTTAGCTGGTTCCGGTTGGTGATCGAGCAGGCGGGCAGTCTGCCGCTGGCGGCCGTCGTCATGCCGTATTTCCCGCCCCGCTGGCTGGCCGTGGCCGCGATCCTCAATGGCGGCGCGCTGCTTGGCATCAAGCTCCGGCAGTTCTTCTGGCAACGAAAGGTCTGGGCGGCGCTGGGCGCCGGCGCGCTCGCCGTCATTGCCCTGCTGCTGATTGCGCCCGATGGGCGGGTGCACGTGTACGCGCTGGATGTCGGCACCGGCTCGGCGGTCCTGGTGCGCACGGCGAACGGTCACCAGGTGCTGATCGATGGCGGGCCTGACGCCGACCGGTTCGCGCAGGCGATCGGCCGCGCCCTGCCGCCGACCGTGCGCACCATCGATATCTGGCTCATCACCGGTGGCCGGCGTGCGAACATCGGCGCGGCCGCGGTGGTGGTGGGCCGCTTCCAGGTTGGCCGGCTCGTGATCGCCGATCCTGACCCTTGGAGCGCGACTCTCCGGGCGCTGGTGCAACAGGCGCAGGCTTCCGGCGTTCCCGTCGTAGCGGCGAACGGACCGCTCACGCTCGATGGCATCACTCTCAGCGTCGCCGGCGATGCGCGCAGCTGGTTGCTTCACGCCGGGCAGGCCGTCCTGGCGATCGTGCCGCCGGTGACGAGCTGGCAATCGATACCCTCGGACATCGATGGCGCGATTTTCATGAGCGGCGGCCCGCCACAATGGCAGGGACCGGGTCACGGCTTCAGTGTCATCCAGGTCGCGGCGAACAATCGCGATGGACTTCCGGTGCGCGCCGTCCTCGCGGCGATGGGCGGCGCTTCCATTTATCGGACCGATCGCCTTGGAAGCGTCGAATTGGTTGAAAACGCTGGCGTCTTCGAGGCTTCGCCCTAAGGTTCAACCTGGGGGTCCATTTGTTGGCGATCCTAAACACAACGAAGTATGCTTTGTCTTTCGCAAGTAACGCGGATCCAGAAGGGGTCCGCGGCGGTTGTTCGGCGAGGGGATCACGACATGAGGTTGACGACCACGACCAACGTCTCGGTGGACGGCGTGATGCAGGGGTTGGGCGGACCTGACGAGGATCGCAGCGGCGGCTTCGAGCGCGGCGGATGGGCCATACCACTTCTCGACACCGAAACCGGGGACTATCTCAACCAGGTCTACGGTGGCGCGGCCGCATTCCTCTTTGCCGGCGGACGTACGAGATCTTCGCCGGCTCCTGGGGAGCGATGGCCGATCCGAGCACGAGCCCGATCGCCG